>JAHEXP010000086.1 GCA_023252055.1 Coriobacteriia bacterium | reverse complement strand
GAGCGACCACATGGTCTTCGCGATGCGCGGCGTACCGGCGATGGCGATCACGTCCACCGGCCTCAACGAAATCGCGGCCACGGTTGCTCACACCTGCGCCGACCTGCCGGACCTGGTCGACCCCACACTACTGACCGAGGCCGCGGAGTTCGTCGCAGCCGTCATCGAAGAACTCGAGGGCTGACGACATGGCCGCAACCAAGCCGACCGAGCCGATCCCGGACCTGCCGCGCGCTGAGCGCGAGAACCTGGCGCCCACATACGCCGCTCGCCTCGAGGCCGAGTACGGGGACCCGCACGCCGCGCTGGACTTCCGCAACCCGTACGAGCTGCTGATCTCGGTGATCCTGTCCGCGCAGACCACCGACGCGAACGTGAACAAGGCCACGCCGGCGCTCTTCGAGCGCTTCCCCACCCCCGCCGACTTGGCGAGCGGGACGCAAGACGAGGTCGAGGGCTACGTGAAGACGCTCGGCTTCTTCCGCCAGAAGGCGAAGAACATCATCGCGACCTGCCAGCGCATCGTGGCGGAGTACGGCGGCGAGGTGCCGCGCACCATGGAGGAGCTCGTCACGTTGCCGGGCGTCGCTCGCAAGACCGCGAACATCGTGCTGGGCGAGGGCTTCGGGACGACCGTCGGCATCGCCGTCGACACGCATGTGTTCCGGCTCGCGCACCGATTCGGGCTGTCGACGGAGCACGACACCGACAAGGTGGAGCGCGACCTCATGTCGCTCTTCCCCGAGGACCACTGGCACCGGGTCAACTACGACCTCATCAACCACGGTCGCGCCGTGTGCACGGCGAAGCGCCCGCGATGCGGTGCGTGCATGCTGAACGACGTCTGTCCGACGGCCTTCAAGCCGGCCGGTTGGCGCGAGGAGTAGCTAGCCGAGCGCCGCGCCGGGCTGCCGGCTACCCGGCATCGACCTTCAGCTCCTCGGTGACGAGCGCGCCGCCCAGCTTCTGCAGCGTCTCGGAGTACTCGACCCGTCCGACCCGGCAGCCCTCGCCCAGCGTGACCCTCGAGCCGCTCACGAGCGAGGCCACGACGCTGATCAGCTCGAGCTCCCCGCCCCGGACGGTCGTCGCCGCCAGTTCACGATCGCTGAACGCCGAGAAGACCGCCGAGAAGCCCTCGGGGACGCGCAGCACCATGCGGGTGCAGGTGACCTCGGTCGCCGAACTGCGGCCGTGCAGGCGCAGGTCGATGTCGCCGGCGTCCAGCGCGCCGCTGATCGAGAAGCGTCCCTCGCCGAAGAGGCGGTCGGCCTTCACGGGACCGCCACTGCGCAGGTCGCCCTTGAGGTCGATGTCGCGCGCGTGGATGCCGCCGTCGGTCGAGACACTGCCCCGCACCTTGAGCACGCCTGCTCCGACGCCTGCGCGCACGTCGACATTGCCGTTGGCGACGAGCTCGCCCGCCTGCACCGGCCCGTCGAAGGTACCGGTGCCGTTCACGGTCACGAGGTCGGCGCGGACAGCGCCCTTGCAGGTGCCGGCTCCGTTGATCTTCAACTCGCGGCAGACGACGTCTCCGGTCACCGTCCCGGCGCCGTTGAGGGTGATCGTCCCGTACGTCCCGGGGACCACGGTGCCGTCGCCGTTGATCCTCGCGTCTTGTCCCTGATCGCTCATAGTCATCTCCTTCTCGAAGTCCCGGTCTCTTACATACCCCGAGCCGGGAGGATAACCGTGTTGAAATACACAGCCGCCCCCAGGAGCACCGCGGCGACGGGGACGGAGGCCACGGCCCACACGCGCTGGCGCGCGGCCCACTCGTCGACTGTGACTCGGTCGCAGACCCTGCGCCACCCCAGGCCGTCGGCTCGCCTGCCGAAGAACGCCGCCATCGCCAGCGTGACCGCGACCGCACCGGCGGCGGCTACGCGGCCGGCCGTGCCCATGCCGGCGGCGGAGCGCACGATGCTGTCGGCGAAGAGCCACAGCGGCAAAAAGACCGCTCCCGCCCACTGTCCGTGCGCGGGTCCCCAGATCATGGGGAGCAGGAACGCGGCGAGATTGAACCGCGGCAGCGCGGGCGGCTCCTGGCCGTCCGCGAGCACGATGCGGCCTGCGATCCCTTCGGCGGGGTGCCCGGCCTCGCACGAGCCGTCCTCGCCCCGCACGACGATCCGATTGCAGAAGACGCAGAAGCCGGCCTGGTGCAGCTCGAGGCGCGCTTCGTCGAGCCCGGGCGTCACGAGAGCACCATGGCGAGCGCCATCGCGATGAAGACGGCGGGCAGCATGTTGCCCACCGGCAGGCGCTTGATGCCCGTGAGGTCCAGGCCGATGGCGGCGATCAGCGCTCCACCGACCGCCTCGATCGCGGCGATGATCTCGGGCGACGGCTGCGAGAGGCTCGCCGCGGCCAGCGCGATGCCTCCCTGGATGATCGCGATGGGGATGATCGACAGCCCCACACCCGCGCCCAGGGTCGACGCGAGCGCCACCGAGGCGAAGCCGTCGAGCGTGGCCTTCAGGTACAACGTGGAGGGGTCGCCCAGGCCGTCCTGGATCGAGCCCAGCACCGTCATGGCGCCCACGCAGAAGAGCAGCGAGGCCGTCACGAAGCCCTCGACGAGCGTGTGGCCCTTCTCGCCGGGCTCGTCGGCTGCCGACTTCGGGGTCGGAGCCAGCCAGGGCATGCGGTACGCGATGTCTTGCAGCAGCTTGCCGAAGCGCTCGAGCCAGTACTCGATGCGCAACGCCTCGCCGACGAGCGCGCCCACGACAAGCGAGCCGACCATCACGAGCGCGGCGTACTTGCCCAGCGGGCCGCCCGCGGCACCCATGTCGCTCATGCCGCCCAGGCTCATGCCGAAACCGATGATCAGCGTCGACAGGCCGATCGCACGAAACGCGGTCTCGCGCATCCGCTCGGGGATGAGTCCGCCGAACAGCAACCCGACGATGGTGCCCGCCAGTACGGTCCCCACGTTCACGATGACGCCCAGTCCCGGCACACTCACTCCTCGTCGTCGAGCCAGAGCCCCTCGAGCTCGGCGGTGATGTCCTCCCGTGCGCTCCGGGGCAGCCCCTTGTCCGCCGCCGGTCCGCGCGACCGCTCATCTTTTCCCGACGGCCCCGTTGCCCGGTCGGTCATGAGCGATGCGACGTCACGATACTCCACATGCCTGCCCACGTCTTGGGAGATCCGCATGCGCAACCGCAGGTCGTCGGTGTAGACGGCCACCGCCTGGCCCGCGCGCTCGCACCTTCGCACGATCTCATCGTCGGCGCTCGCCGCGTAGACGACCGTGAGCGGCCCCGAGCTCTCCGCCGACGTTCCCAGCGCCGCGTGCGCATCGAAGACGACGGCGACGCGGCCTCCCCTGCCGGCGATGGATGTCACGGCGCGTTTGAGGTGCTCGACGAGCGCGTCTCGCTGGATCTCCTTCGACCGGCCGACAAGTGCGGGATCGCGCATGGTGACGTTGTATCCGTCGACGAGGACGAGCACGGCTAGACCGACGGGTCGCCGAAGTAGCGCCAGTACAGGAGCCAGAACGACATGTTGCCCCGAAGGTGGGGGGTGTATTTGTACAGCGAGTAGGTCGCGGCGTTCACCGGCGTCACGGCGCTTCCGTCGATCCTCATGCCGGTGCCGGGGACCCAGCGGTCCGCATGCTTGTCCAGCGTCTCCGCGGCGCCCCACACCTGCATGCCGAAGCCCTGGAACTTCGAGATCGTGCGGCTATCGGTCTTGCCCACGCCGAGCGCCCAGTCGTAGGCGCGCTGAGTCGGGTTCGCCCTCT
>JAHEXP010000049.1 GCA_023252055.1 Coriobacteriia bacterium | reverse complement strand
CGAATCGGTGTAGACGTAGTAGTCGTCCACGAAGAGCGCCCAGATGGGGGTCGTCCACAACGCCAGGTACCCAACGTTCCTATCCAGATAGAAGACTCTGAGACCTGCCTCACGGTAGTAGTACATGAGCGGCTGGTAGGTGCTGGCGTTGTCGATCACGTAGAGGTTCTCGTATCCGCGGGCGCGCATCGAGTCCACGAGCCGCCGCAGGTACGTCAGCCGGTTGAAGTTGTTGATGACGATCGGGACGCGCTCGGGCACCCATCGGCCGCTGAGCTGCTCGACCTCGAAGTCCCGCCGGACGGATACGTCGGCGACGGGCCGCATCGCGCGGGCCATGGGGCTGCGGGGGGTCATCTCATACCGCGATCCGCGCCGGTTGCTGCGGCGCGTCGCGCGGCAAGCCACCGCCGGACGGGCCGGGTGGTCCACGACAGCGAATGGACGGCGGCGATCACCGGACGGGCCATCCGGGTCCCGAACACGCGCTCGACCGCCTGCCTGAGGCGAATCGCCTGCCGCTCGAGGTCCAGGTCGGTGCGGTAGGACGCCATGTCGCGCTCCGCGGCGGCGCGCTGGTCGTCCGACAGCTGCCCGGATCCGACGAGGCCGGCGAGCGAGAGGATGGCGGACTCCGCACTGGCGATCCGGTCCGTCGACTTCTGGCAGGAACTCCCCATCCGGTAGAAGTAGAGCCTGTCCGGACGGGCGATGTGGTGATAGCCGGCCGCCAGAGCCCGGAGCCACAGGTCATAGTCCTCGCAGTAGGAGTCGGGCTGGTACCCCCCGAGCGCGCGGAAGGCGTCAGCGCGCATGACGGTGCCGCCGCCAAGGATGAGCGAACGGGCCATGAGGTCTTCCAGCGTCAGGGACAGTTCGTTCTCGTAGCCGAACACCGGCTCCCTCGATCCGTCCGAGCGCACGAAGTAGCCGTCCGAGCTGAAGACCGTGCACTCGGGATGACGGTCCACGAGATCCAGCATCTTCGACAGGTGATCGTCGGCCAGCTCGTCATCTGCGTCGAGGCACGCGAGGAACTCCGAGGCAGCGTGCTGCGCCCCGTGATTTCGCGCTGACGCGGGGCCTTCGTTGGCCTGTGAGAGTACGAGGATCCGATCGTCGCGCGCCGCGAGCGCTTGAGCGGCCGCGAGCGTGCCGTCGGAGGACCCATCGTCGACGACGATGGCGCGCCAATCGTCGCAGTCCTGCCGGACCAGCGAGTCCAGTGCGTCCCGGAGTGTCGCCTCTGCGTTGTGGGCGGCGATGAGATACGTGACGCGTGGAGTCGAGACGGCGGGTGCCGTCGGATGTCGCGGTTCGGTCATCTGAACGACGCCTCGCTACGAGCGCGATCGGCCACGAACAAGCGAGCGAACAGCCGCGGCGACAACATCATCACGGGGAGTCCGAGGAGATACTTGCGCCGGTTCGCCCAGCCGCGGTGCGATCTCAGATACAGCGAACGGGCGCCGCTGAAGTCGCCTGCGCGAAGGCGAGACTCCAGTTCGGGGCGAACCGCATCGGCGAGCGCTACACAGGCCCGCGCTTGAAGGTCGCGGCGCCGCCGCGCGCGTCGCAGCCTCCGCCCGGAGATCGCCCCACCGTCCACGAGTTTACCGAGTATGTAGGCATCGGAGGCGGCGCAGGACACAGCCGATGCGCTCTTTTGAGACGGCGACCACCTGTAGACGGCGAGTGGCTCCGGGTCGTAGATGTGCCGCGCCCCCGCCAGCATCGCCCGGAGCCAGAAGTCGTAATCCTCGGTCCAGCAGCGCCGGTCCTCGTCGAACCCTCCAACGGACGTGAACACCGATCGGCGGAAGACCGCCTGCGGCAGGATCCGGCACCCCTCCAACATGTCGTCGAACGTGAAGCTGCGCGGCGCTCCGCTCGGGTCGTGCCGCGGCGTCAGGGGGCCATCGTCGGTCTGGTGGAAGGCGTTGGACGAGTAGATATCGAAGTCGGGATGGGCGTCGATGAACTCGCCTATCGCCTCGAAGTACGTGGGCAGGTAGTAGTCGTCCTGGTCGAGGAGTGCGAGATACGGCGCGACGGCCAGGCGGGCAGCGGCGTTGCGGGCGCTCGAGGTGCCACCGTTGTCCTTCGAGACCGCACGGATGCGCGGGTCCGCGGCAGCATACCGAGCGGCGACCTGGGCCGTCCGATCGGTCGACCCGTCATCGACGACGATCGCTTCCCAGTCAGTCCGCGTCTGTGCGATCAGGGAGTCCAGCGCGGTAGGCAACGACGGCTCGCCGTTGTACGCCGCGATGAGTACCGAGAAGGTCGGGGAATCCACGGTCGCCCTTCGGTGTCCGATGAAAGCGGAGGTGTCCGTTCGTCTCGTCGCGTCAGCACTCGCCAGCTGCTGAACAGCATAGCCGACGTCGAGCGCCACTCTCCGGTGCGGTTATCCGACGCGCCGCCGGATGAGTGCTCTTCGCAGCGGCCGGGCCGCCCAGGAGACGGCGTGGATCGCGCTCAGGGCGGGCCCCGCCAGACGCGGCCCCACCATGGCCTCGACCTTCGTCCGCAGCGCTCGGGACTGCTGCTCCATCGCCAGAGCGACGGGGGCCTCCTCGATGAGCGCGCGGTTGCGGGCGATGCTCTCCTCGATGACGCCGGGGTGCTTCGGCGGCGCTTCGGCGTCGGCCAACAGATGCTCGTAGACCTCGATGTTGGATTCGAGCAACCGGACGAGGTTGGCGGTCTGCTGCGTGTCCGAAACCCGGTGGACGGAGAGGACCTGCGGCGTGTAGAGGTGCCGTGCGCCGCGCACCATCGCCCGGAGCCACAGATCGTAATCATCGGCGTACACTCCCAGCCGATGTCCGCCGGTCAGCTCGAGCACGGAGCGGCGGAACACGGCCCCCACGCTGAAGAAGCATCCGCGGATGACGTCGTCGAAAGTCAGAGAGCGCTCGCACTGCCACTCCGGGTCCGAGTACACCGTCCGGCGGTCCCCCGACCACTGGTACAGGTACTCGCCGTTGCTCGAGTAGATCTCGAACTCAGGATCGCGCTCCACGAGTTCGTTCATGACGCGCAGGTGCGGCGGCAGCAGCATGTCGTCCGCAGCGCATATGACGAGAAGCCCCCCACGCGCGGCGTCGAGCCCTGTCGCGTACGCCCCCGCCGTGCCGGCGTTCGGCTGCCGGATCAGGTGGAATCGGTCGTCCCGCTCCCCATAGGTCTCGGCGATGGAGGCGGTGTCGTCGGTGGAGCCGTCGTCCACCACGACGCACTCCCATTCGCCGAACTCCTGCGCCAGCAGCGCGTCGAGCGTCTCGGCGATGGTCGCACCGGCGTTGTATGCCGGAACGACCACGGAGAAGCGCGGGGTTCCCGCCCGAGAAGTCATCGGACCTGCCCGTCCCGGGCAGCGGTCTCCTTGGTGGCGTCGAGCATCGCAGCGAAGACCGGGCTGTCCGAGTACTTCTCGATGCAGGTATCGATGCAGCCGTACTCCTCGTTCAGAACGGGACCACAGGCGTGGTAGACGACCACATCCCGCACCACTCCGATCTCGAGACCCGCGCCAACACAGCGACCGGCGAAGTCGCCGTCCTCGAAGAAGAAGATGCGCCCGCGTTTCGTCGCGAAGTTCCCCACCCGGCTCAGCACGTCGAGCGAGGTCATCGCACACCATCCGCCCGCCGAGCCTTCCTCGATGATCACGCCGTCCCCGTAATCGCGGACCGGAATATCGTCCGAGACGGCGCGGGCGCCATCGGTCTTTTCCGTGCGGAGCACGTTCGTGGACAGGTACCCGGCATTCGGGACGCGGCGGAACGCGGCGAGCATGCGCTCCAGCCACGCGTCGGGAAACTCGATCACATCGTCGTCCAACTCGAAGATGTAGAAGCCGCGCGCCAGCTTCACGCCCTCCGCAACGCCATTGAGACCGATGTTGACCGGGCTGTGGACGATGCGAAGGGAAGGATTCAGCTCAGATACCTCATCCAAGTACGCCCCCGTACCGTCCGTGGACGCGTTGTCCCACACCACGACCTCGAACGTGGTTCCCGAGGTCTGGGCGAGCAGGGAGCCGATGCACTCGCGCAACATGCCCAAGCGGTTGTACGTGACGAGGACGATGCTCACCTCGGGTGCTTCGGCATCGCCGCGCCACCGCTCGATACGACCGTTGAAGTCCGGGTCGACGTACCGCTGCCACAGCACCGGGGGCCACAGGAACAGGAGGCGCAGCGCGTGGTAGGACCTGCGCAGCCCACGCTGAAGTCCGCTCGGTGCGACCCTCTTAGTGGCCTGCACGAGCCTCCCGAATGGACTGCCGCTCAGAGCCATCTGTGCCTCTCGCCCGATCGTGCACCGCCGTCGCGCCCGCGCGTCGACCTGTGCGAGCGCTCGTAAGTGTAGTCGCCCTGGAACCGGAGGGTCTAGCCGCAGACGGCGCCGCGGCCCGGCCGGAGGCAACCCCGCGGCAACGCGCGCTTCGGGCACGGGCGGGCATGTGCGACTCTATAGGCGCGGCTGCGGCACACACGCGGCCCGGTGTCCTTTGCCCAGCGCCAATCCGAAGCAGGCCGATGAGCGACAAGCGCCGGATCGTCGTCAACACGCTCGCGAACGGCGTCGCGCAGTTCGCGCAGATGCTCACCGCCCTCGTGTTCATGCCGTTCCTGATCAAGGGGCTCGGCGGGACCAATTACGGTCTCTACCTGCTGGCCACGTCCACCTCGAGTTTCGCGGTCCTTCTGGATCTCGGGGTCGGGGCCGCGGTCACGAAGATGACCGCAGGCACCACGGCGACGAGCGATCGTGACGCCGAGGGGCGCGTCGTCTCCAGCGCCTTCGCCTTCTACCTGGTGATCGGCGTCGTCGCAGCAGCGATCCTCGCGACGCTCGCGATGAACACCGGCACGTTCTTCACCACGACGACGCCCGATCAGGCGCGGCTCCTGCGCAACCTCTTCCTGGTCGCCGCCGTGTGGCAGTTGTGGATCTGGCCGGCGACGACGGCGAGTGCCGTTCTTCGCGGGAAGCAGCGCTTCACGCAGACATCGATGACGGCCTTGCTCGCCGTGGGGCTCAACATCGGGGTGACGATAGCCGTTCTGGTCACGCACCAGGGTCCCTTGATGCTGATGATCGGCAGCATCAGCGCGTCATTCGTGGCGTCCGCGATAGAGGTCGTCTTGGCGAGGGGCGCGCTGAGGGGTGTGCACTTGTCGCGCCGACTGGTCGACATGACGAGCTTCAAGTCGATCTTCCACTTCGCCTGGGCGGTGTTCGCGATCCAGGTGTCGACGATCATCGTGTACCAGGCGACCGACAGGTTGGTCATCGGAGTGGCGCTTGGAGCGCTGGCGGTCACACTCTACGAGGCGGCCGGCAAGTTCCAGGGGCTGATATCGCAGCTGACGACATTCAGCGTCTCAGCCGTCATGCCGCTCGCGTCCCAGATGGGTGCGGAGGGCCGGCAGGAGTCGTTGCGCCAACTGTTCCTGCGAGGTACGAAGTACTGCCTCATGCTGCTCACGCCGGTCGTGGTCGTCTTGATGATCGTCGCCCGCCCGTTGCTGCTGGCGTGGCTCGGGCCGATGTTCGCGGCGCAAGCGATCGCAGCGCAGCTGCTCATCTCGCACCAGCTGTTGACCGCGGGCACCGCCGTCGGGGCCTCGATGGTCCTGGGGCTCGGCCAACTGAAGCGGCGCGTTCCCTATGCCATCGGAGTCGCCGCGCTCAACCTTACGATCAGCATCACGCTCGTGCGGAGCCTCGGGATCCTCGGCGTCGTGCTCGGGACGATGATCCCGTGGGTCATCGACTACCCGTTCCACATGAGGCTGATCCTGCGCGTGCTCGACGTGCCGCTGGCCCGTTGGGTCAGAGAGACGGTGCTTCCCACGTATCCCCTGCTCGCCCTGCCTGGACTGCTCAGCTGGGGGCTTCTGGCCACACCACTCAAGGCATCGCTGTGGGGCATCGCCGTCATCGGTATCGTGTCGGTCGGCGCCTACTGGGCGGCGGTGTACGCCTTCGCCTTCCAGCCGCATGAGCGCACGGACGTGCGCGCCGCGCTGACCGCCGGCTGGGCGAAGATCCGTGGGGTCTCCGCCACCTAGACGGACCGGCGACCCGCGAGCGACCCGGCCCCTACCCCTCCAGCATCTGCTCGAGCGAGTTGCGCAGCGCGGGTCCGTGCTCCGGGGACGCCAGCGCGAGCGCGATGTTGGCCTCGAGCCATGCGAGCACGTTGCCGGTGTCGAAGCCGGGGTCCGTGTCGACGACCGCGAAGATGTCCTCCTTCTTGAGGAGTTGGCGCAACGCGTCGGTGAGCTGGATCTCGTCGCCGCGGCCTGGAGTGACCGCGGGCAGGATCTCCATGATCGCGGGCGTCAGAAGGTAGCGCCCGAAGATCGCGAGCGTGGACGGCGCTTCGTTCACGGACGGCTTCTCCACGAGGTCGGTGACCCGCCACACGCCGGGCTCCACTTCCTCGCCGGCGATCACGCCATAGCGGGAGACGAGGGCCGGCTCCACGGGCGTGACCGCGAGTACCGATCCGCCACGGGCCTCGTGCACCTCGCGAAGGCGCGGAAGGATGTCGTTGCGCGGAACGATGACATCGCCCAAGAGAACGAAGAAGGGCTCGTCGCACACGTGCGGCGCACCGCACATCACGGCGTGGCCCAGGCCGCGCGGCCGCTTCTGGCGGACATAGAAGACCTCGGCGAGTTCGCTGATGGCGCGGACCTGCTTGAGGCGGTCGACCGCACCGGACTGCTCCAGCAGGGCCTCGAGTTCTATCGAGCGGTCGAAATGGTCCTCGATGGCGCGCTTTCCGCGGCCGGTGACGATGAGCACGTCGGTCACGCCGGCCGCAACGGCCTCCTCGACCACGTATTGGATGACCGGCTTGTCGAGTACCGGCAGCATCTCCTTCGGCTGCGCCTTGGTGACCGGGAGGAAGCGCGTGCCCAGTCCCGCCGCCGGAATTATCGCCTTCATCGTCGTCCCCCTCCTAGATCTCTGCCAGAACTTCGGCAGCTGCCGCGATCGCCGCGTCGACGTCTTCATCGGTGTGTGCAAGGCCCACGAAGGCAGCCTCGAACTGGCTGGGAGCCAGGGTGAAACCGCGCTCCAGCATGCCGCGGAAGTAGCGAGCGTAGCTCTCCGTGTCGCTCGTGGCGGCGCTCGGCCAGTCCACGACGTTCGCAGATGTGAAGAACATGCAGCTCATGGAGCCGACGCGGGTGCCGCACACAGGGATGCCGGCCGACTCGGCCGCACGCAGCAGCCCTGAGGCGAAGCGTTCGCCGGTGGCCTCGAGACGATCGTAGACCCCCGGCCTGCGCAGCTCGTCGATGAGCGCGAGACCGGCCACCATCGCCACCGGATTGCCCGAGAGCGTGCCCGCCTGATAGACCGGCCCCACCGGCGCGAGGTACTCCATGATCTCGCGCTTCCCGCCAAAGGCGCCCACGGGGAAGCCGCCGCCGATGATCTTGCCGAGGGTGGTGAGGTCCGGGGTCACACCGAACCGCTCCTGCGCGCCACCGAGGGCGACGCGGAACCCGGTGATGACCTCGTCGAAGATGAGCACGGCGCCGTACTCGTCGCAAACGGTGCGCAGCCCCTCGAGGAAGCCGGGCAGCGGCGGCACGACGCCCATGTTGCCGGACACCGGCTCCACGATGATCGCGGCGATCCGTTCGCCCTGCTCCTCGAACGCGGCACGCACGGCGGCGACGTCGTTGTATGGCAAGACGATCGTGTCACCCGCGGCACCGGCCGTGACGCCCGGGGTCGACGGGATGCCGAGCGTGATGAGGCCGGAACCCGCGGCGCACAGCAGCGCGTCCGAGTGGCCGTGGTAGTTGCCGTCGAACTTCACGAACTTGTCGCGGCCGGTGTAGCCGCGCGCAAGGCGGATCGCGCTCATCGTGGCCTCGGTGCCGGAGGAGACCATGCGGACCATCTCGATGGACGGAACCACATCCACGAGCGTCTCGGCCATCCGCACCTCGAGCTCGGTCGGCGCACCGAAGCTGGTGCCCTTGAGCATCTGAGCACGCACCGCGTCGAGGACGACGTCCGGGGTGTGCCCGAGGATCATCGGGCCCCAGGAGCCGACGAAGTCGATGTACTCGTTGCCGTCGGCGTCCCAGACGCGGCTGCCTTTGGCGTGGTCGTAGAAGATCGGCGCCGCGCCGACCGACTTGAACGCGCGGACCGGCGAGTTCACCCCGCCCGGGATGACCTTGACGGCTTCGGCCATGAGACGGACTGACTTCGCGTGGTTCACGTGTGCGTCCCCTTCGAGTGTTCGGTGGTTCGGCGGCCCTAGTCGCAGACCGCGCCCGGCGTCGGCTCATACACACAGTACGGCTCCGCGGCCAGGTAGTCGCCGGTCACGGACAGAGCGCGCGCACGGCACCCGCCGCACACCGCCTTGTACTCGCACCGGCCGCACTTGCCCTTGAGAAGCGAGTAGTCGCGCAGTTCGTTGAACACCTTGGACTCGGTCCAGATGTCCGAGAACTTCTGCTCCTTCACGTTGCCCAGCTGCATATCGAAATAGCCGCAGGGCTGCAGATCGCCGGTGTGGCTGATGAACACGAACGTGATGCCGCCGAGGCACCCGCGCGTCATCGCGTCGAGTCCGTACTCCTCGCGCGTCACCTTCTTGCCCTCGGCCTTCGCGAGCTGCCGGATGATCCGGTAGTAGTGCGGGGCGTCGGTGGGCTTGAAGTGCAGCGGACTCGTCTTCTGGCGCTCGTAGGCCCACGCGAGCACGCGCTCGTACTCCGCGGGCGGCAGCTCCTTGTCGAGCAGGTCCTCGCCGCGCCCCGTCGGCACGAGCATGAAGATGTGGAACGCGTCCACACCGAGGTCCTCGGCGAGCGCGTGCATCTCTTCCATCAGGTGCGCGTTGAGCGTCGTGACGGTCATGTTGATCTGCACGCCGACGCCGTGGCGCTTGGCGATCTTGATGCCCTCGATCGTAGCGTCGAAGCAGCCGACCTGCCCGCGGAACTTGTCGTGGTCCTCGGCGGTCGGGAAGTCCACCGAGACCGAGATGCGCGGGATCTTGTGGTCCGCCATCTTCTGAGCGATTTCGTCGGTGATGAGCGTAGCGTTCGTGCCGATGACCGGCATCGCGCCCTTCTCCTGAGCGTAGTCGACGATCTCCCAGATGTCGGGACGCATGAGCGGCTCGCCGCCCGTGAGGATGATGATCGGGTTCGAGATGGTGACGATGTCGTCGATCGTGGCCTTGATCTGGTCCAGCGACAGCTCGCCGTGGTAGTGCCCGAACTCGGCAGCGGCGCGGCAGTGCGCGCAGCTGAGGTTGCAGCTACGGGTGATCTCCCAGGCGATGATGCGCGGCGCCTTGATGCCGGTGCGCTCCTGGTAGGCCAACGCCTCGGGCCCGCCGCCGGGGCGGAAGCCGACGCTGCGCGCGCCGCCGTGGCGCTGCCGCTCCATCGGGACGCCGCCCGGGTGACCCATCGGCATGCCTGCCGGGTGGCCGCCGGGGTGACCCGCCGGGCGTTCGCCGGTCATCGGCATACCCGCGGGGTGCCCCATCGGGCGGCCCATCGGTACGCCGATGGCGGTCTGACCGCAGCCCGCCTCGGCCTCGGCCATCTCCTGCTCGTCTATGGTGCCGGGCTCGTCCGGTGCGATCTCTTCCTCGAACTCGAGATCCGGGCGGGCGTCGGAGTTGCCTACGTTCTCAGCCATATCGGGGTGCTCCTTGAGAGTGCTCGGTGCTGCAAGAGATGATGCATGGCCGCGCGGTCGCCGCACGGCTGCCGCGATGCTACTCCGCGAGCCAGCGGGCGGCGTCCTTCGCGTGGTAGGTCAGGATCATGTCGGCGCCGGCCCGTTTGAAGCCCAACAGCGTCTCGAGCACGACGCGCTTCTCGTCGATCCAGCCGTTGGCAGCGGCCGCCTTCACCATCGCGTACTCGCCGGAAACGTTGTAGGCCGCGGTCGGCATGCCGAACTCGTCCTTCACACGCCGGATGATGTCCATGTATGCCAACGCCGGCTTGACCATGACGATGTCCGCGCCCTCATCGATGTCGAGCGCGGTCTCGCGCATCGCCTCGTCGCCGTTGGCGGGGTCCATCTGGTAGCCGCTGCGATCCCCGAACGCGGGAGCGCTGTCCGCGGCGTCGCGGAATGGGCCGTAGTAGCCGGAAGCGTACTTCGCCGAGTAGGCCATGATCGGCACGTCCGAATACCCGTCGGCGTCGAGCGCCGCACGGATGGCGGCCACGCGGCCGTCCATCATGTCGGACGGGGCGACCATATCGGCGCCGGCCTCCGCGTGGCTGACCGCCGTCATCGCGAGCATCTCGAGCGTCACGTCGTTCATGACGCAGCCGCTCTCGTCGAGTGCACCGCAGTGCCCGTGCGAGGTGTATTCGCACATGCAGACGTCGGTGATGACGTAGAGCTCCGGCACCTTCGCCTTGAGCTCGCGGATCGCCTGCTGGACGATGCCGTCCTCGGCGAACGCGCCGCTTCCGGCAACGTCCTTCGTCTCCGGGATGCCGAACAGGATGACGGCCGGGATGCCCAGCGACAGGAGCTCCTTGCCTTCGGCCTCGAGGCCGTCGACGGACAGGCGGAACACGCCCGGCATCGACGAGATCTCCTGACGCTCGCCGGCGCCGGGAACCACGAAGAGCGGATAGATGAGATCGCCGGCGTCGACGCTGGTCTCACGGACCATGCGGCGGATCTGAGCGTTCGCGCGAAGTCGGCGCATACGGACGGTCGGAAACTGCATACTGCTCATCTCCTAGTCGACGAACGGTTCGATATCGATGACGCTGACCGCGGCCGCGGTGTCGCCCTCGTGCGGGAAGCGCAGATCGGTCACCTGGCCCTGCAATCTGAGCACGATGGCCTCGACCCGGCTGAGGCGCCGGCGAAGCACGAGAGCGGCGACGACCGCGAACACGGCGACGAGAAGATCTCCCAGATCCATGTCTACCGCCCTTTCACGCAGTCGAGGCGCACCCGCGACTGGCGGCTGCGCCTCGACATCGATTCCTTGGTGGAGACGAGCGGATTCGAACCGCCGACCTCTGCCGTGCGAAGGCAGCGCTCTCCCAACTGAGCCACGTCCCCGTAATTCACGCCCCCCGACGTGCGGGAGGGCTTGAATACTATGCCGAGCGCACCCTCGTTTGTCAACGCGAGCAGCACTCCGAGCGGCCCCTGTGTCGCACGTTCTGCAGCCGTCTGAGACGTCCTCATGACGCGTCCCCGAGCCGCCCGACGAGCCCGTCGATGAGGGCTTGTGAAGTAGCCGCCGACGCCTCGACATCCACCGCGATCCCGAGCTTGTGCAGCGCGTCGGTGGTCACCGGACCGATGCTCGCCACTATCGGGTCGACGAGCAGCTGGGCCGCATCCAGCCCTTGCGCGGCGAGCGCCTCGGCGAACCTGCGCGCCGTGCCCCCGCTCGCGAAGACGACCGCGTCGATGCGGCCGGTCTCGA
>JAHEXP010000048.1 GCA_023252055.1 Coriobacteriia bacterium | reverse complement strand
ATCACCGACATGGCCCACGTGCCGGCCGTGAACTCCGGCGGGCCGACGGAGATGTGGATGATCTGGTTGTAGAGGCTGGCCATCCCCGTCAGCGCAGCTATGGCCATCCCCCATCCGGCGATTATGCCGATGCCGGTGCCGAGCATCCCCTGAAAGACCGACTCGACGAGAAACATCCCGATGATCGTGCCGCGCTTGGCGCCGATCGCCCGCAGCATGCCGATGTCCCGGCGGCGCTCCGCAACAACGGTGCGGAACGAGTTCAGGATGATGAACCCGCCCGTTGCAAGGGCGAAGATCCCGAACATGTTGATCGCGAACGAGCTGACCTGGAGAGAGGCCAGCAACGAACTGTTCGTGGAGAGGCCGCCGATCTGGTAGCCGTCACCCACCGACTTCGCGATGGCGGCTTCGACGACTGCCCGGTCGACGCCCGGAGTGAACGCGCCCTCGATGGCGTTGATGCGCGGGCCGAAGGCGAACAACACCTGCGCCGAGGACAGCGGAACGAAGACCTGTTCCTGCCCCGGCACCGTCGCACTCGAGAGCAGGCCCACGACGGTGAACGTCGTTCGGCCGACGGAGGACGGCAGGTCGATCGTGCTGCCCACCCGCAGTGCCAACTTCGATGCGAGGTCTTCGGACAGGATGAGGACGTTGCCGTCACCGGCTCCGAGAGTGCGGCCCGCGGCGATCTGGAAGTCGCGCACCTTTCGAGCGGTCTTCGGGTCGACGCCGATCACGTTGATCTGTGAGATCTGGTTCGCGGTGGGGACTCCGGCAATCACCGGAAGCGGCACAGGACGCTGGATCTCCGCCGTGGCCGCGGCAACGCCCGGGACGCGCGTCACGCGATCCAGGATCCCGATCGAGAACGGCTCGTTGAACGTGCTCGTGACCGACACGTCGATCTTGCCGGCGGTGGACAGCAGGTTGCGCGTGAAGGAGCTGAGCAGCGGCGGCAGGATGCCGTTGAGCCCGAAGATGAGCATGACACCGAACACGACCGACAGCGTCGTCAGCAGAGTCCGCAGACCGCGGCCCCGAAGGTAGCGCCACGCGAGTGTGAATTGGACGTTCACAGCAGGCCGGCCCGCTCCATGGCGAGGCGCGCGGCGTCAGCGTCGCCTTCCAGTTTCACGTCATCCACGATGCGCCCGTCCTTCATCAGTACCAAACGGCCCGCGTAGGAGGCGATCCTCGGGTCGTGCGTGACCATGAGGACCGAGCGGCCCCACTCGACCGCGACCTGCCGGAGCAGCATCGCGATCTCCGTCGCCGACTTGGAGTCGAGGTTGCCCGTGGGCTCGTCGGCCAGCACGAGCGCCGGCTCCGTCGCCAGTGCGCGGGCAACGGTCACGCGCTGCTGCTGGCCGCCCGAGAGCTGGTCGGGCCGATTGTTCAGGCGGTCGCCGAGACCCACCTTCTGCAGCCAGGACGTCGCCTTCTCGCGAGCCTTGCCGTCGCCGTCCAGCGTGAGCGGGAGTGCCGCATTCTCCACCGCGTCGAGTACGGGGATGAGGTTGAAGAACTGGAACACGAAGCCGATGCGGCGGCGGCGAAGTTCCGTGAGCTTGTCGTCGGTCAGCTTGGTGAGGTCGTTGCCGTCGATCATCACGCAGCCTGAAGTCGCATGGTCGAGCCCGCCGAGCATGTTGAGGAGCGTGGACTTGCCGCATCCGCTCGGCCCCATCACGGCCACGAACTCGCCGGGCTCCACGGAAAGGTCGACGCCATCGAGCGCGCAGACCTCGGTCTCGCCCTCGCCGTAGACCTTGCGCAGCGCCTGGGTCTCTACGATCGCCATGTGCTCGTTGCTCCTCGTTGGACTGCGTTGGGCGTGTGCCGCGCGCGTCCGATGTCGTCGTTACTGGGGACGGACGGCCATACCGTCCTTGAGCGCGGTCAGCTGACTGGTCACCACGGTGTCGCCGGCGCTCAGGCCGGTGAGGACCTGCGCGCTCGTGTCGGTCAGGGCGCCGGTGGTGACCTCGGTCTTGGTAACGGTGTTGCCCGCGTTCAGTTTGAACACGAACTTCTTTCCGTTGTCGTCGAGGATCGCCTCGATCGGCACGGTGAGCGCGCCGGAGACCGCGTCCACTTCGATGTCGGCCGAACCCGACATGCCCACGAGCAGGCGCGCACCCGCGGCGTCGAGCCGCATGAGCACCGGGAACGCGATGCCGCCGGTGGTGGTCTGGATCGCGGTGGAGCGCACGGCGGTGACGGTGCCGGTGAACGTCGTGGCCGCGAACGCGTCAAGTGAAACCTTGGCCTTCATGCCCGCGGCCACCTTGGAGACGTCGGCCTCGTCGACCTGTGCGTTGAACTCCATCTGCGAGAGGTCGATCACGGTGAACGGCGCGGTCCCAGGGGCCACAGCGCTGCCGGCCTGGGCCTTGGGAAGTGCGGAGTCGGTGCCGGGGGCGCCTGTGGGGTTGAACACCACGATGCCGTCGATCGGGGCGGTGAGCTCGGCGTCGGACAGGGTGTCCTTCGCGAGCGCGAGTGCGGCGGAGGCCGCATCCACTGCGGCTCGGGCCGAGCTCTTGGCGAGCGAGACCTTGCCCGCGGTGGTGAGCTTGCTCTTGCCGGAGCGCGCGTTCTGCAGTGCTGCGTACGCCTGCTTCTTGCTGCCGGCGAGCTGCGTGAGCGTGGCCTCCATGGAGTCGGGCGAACCCGCCGCCACGAACGCCTCGTCGAACTCGTCGTAGGCGGCCTTGGCGGCGCTGTAGCCTGCCTCCGCCGCTTCGACCCCGGCGGCTGCGGCGGATCTATCTATGGCGCTGGGCACGCCCTTGTTCACGGCGTCGAGCTGCGCACGCGCCCCGGCCAGCTGGGCCGCGGCCTGGCGCACCTGGACCCGCAGGGGTGCGGTATCCATGGTCGCGAGCACCTCGCCCGCGGTCACGGTCGCACCATCGGACACATCGACGTCCTCAAGAGTTCCGGCGGCAGGCGGGAAGACGTCGGCGCGACGCGCACCCTCGGTCTTTCCCGACGCGGTGACGACAACGCCGAGCGTCGTGGTCTCCGCCTTGGCGGTGGTGACCGACGGCGCCGATGAAGCCGACGAGTAGAACACGCCACCCACGACCGCCGCGATGACGGCGAGTGCGACGACCCCCGCTATGATCTTGCCCCTGCTCACTGATGTCTCCCGTTCACGTCGATGTCCCCGCCCGATGCACCGGCGACGATCTGCTGCCGCATTCCGATAAGCCCGTGCTTGACGACTTCCATGTCGATCTCGGCGCGAAGACAGCCTTCTGGCGCGCCGAGGACCCGCTCCTGAGCCTCCCAGATCGCGTCCGTGCCCTTCATGAACACGTTGGCGAACGCTTCCTCATCGGGGGCCGCGAGTGCCCGCTCCCACATGCGGTCGGCCACGTCGAACCACATCGCCAAGATGATGTCGGTCGTGGCCTCGGGCTCTGCAACCGCGAACGTGCCCTCGAGCGCACCTTGGGACACGAGCGCGAGGACGAGCGGGCGCGTGCGCTGCCGCCATGCGTCAAAGAGCCGGTGGCGGAAGGTGTAGTTCTCGGTCTTGTAGAGGAAGGGGACGTAGTTGATCGCCATGTCGTACCGGGCGATCTTCCACCCCGCGGAGAGGCGCATGAGGGTGCGGAACCGCTCGAGAGCGTTGCCCTCCACGGTGAGCATCTGGGTCTCGAGGTAGCCGAGCAGTTCCTCGCCGAACCGGGAGACGAGCTGGACGAGCAGGTCGTCCTTGGAATCGAAGTAGTGGTAGAACGTGCCCTTGGCCACGCTCGCGGTGGTCGTGATCGCCTCGATCGAAGTGCCCTCGAACCCCGTTCTTAGGAACAGGTCGAAAGCGACGTCGAGGAGTTCCTCGCGCCGCACCGTGGCTTCCTTCGTCACTCTCGCCATCACTCGCCGCCTTCACCGACTGACGGTCGGTCACTGACCGACCGTCAGTCAACGTACTGCGGTCGACATGGCGATGCAAGGGACGAGCGGGATGTTCACAGATTCTTAGCGGCGGGGCTACTTCGCCAGATCCGCCTTCATGCGCTCGATCGCCTCGCGGTACTCCGGCATCGACGTGCCGAGGATCTGGGTCGCGAGGATCGCGGCGTTCTTCGCTCCGTTGATCGCGACACACGCAACGGGGACTCCGGACGGCATCTGCACCATCGACAGCAACGAGTCGAGGCCGCCGAGGTCGGAGGTCTTCATCGGCACGGCGATCACGGGCAGCGGCGTATATGCGGCCACGACGCCTCCGAGGTGCGCCGCCTTGCCCGCGGCCGCGATAACCACTTTGACACCTCGGTCGGCGAGGCCCGCAGCCCACTCGTGCACCTTGGCGGGCTGGCGGTGCGCGGAGGCGACCACCGTCTCGAACGGGACGCCCATGGCCTCGAGCGTCTTCTCGCACTCATCCATGACCGCGCGGTCGGACTCGGATCCCATGACGATCGCGACGAGCGGGGATGTGGACATCTCGGTCCTCCTGGCGACGGCGGGTGTGGCGGACTGCGTGCTGCTTGGCGCGGCGGAGGCCATCGGATGGATGTCGCGGCTATACAATGTAGAGCCACTCGGCGCTGCACCCGTCGGCGACAGGCGCAGCAGTGGATAGCCGATCGCTGCCAGCGCCGCCACGCAGGCGAGGACCAGTACGAACAGCGGAAGCTGCAACAGCGAGCCGGTGATCAGCACGCCGAAGACGATGATCGCCCCGGCTACCACGAACGTCGCCGCGAGGCCCGCCCATTCTCCGACGGAGCGCTTCACTCGCCGCACTCCCCTTCGCCGAACAGCAGCTCGCGCTCGTCCGGCTTGAGGGCCGCCCGCGCTTGGTCGCGCACGTTGTTCACGCCGATGAAGAACTCCCGCATCATCGCGACCATCAAGTAGCGGCCCTTCGGGGTGAGCGTCAGGGTGTCCGCATCGTCGGTGTCGAACGCGCCCACCGCCCGCATGTAGCTCATCTCCATGCGCAGGCCGCGGTCGATGGTGACGCCGAAGTCACGCTGGAACGCGCGCTTGTCGAGCTTCAGTCCGAAGAGCTCCATCAGGAAGCGGTAGCGCATCCGCTCGTGGGTGCCGAACGACTTCTTGCCGGCCACCGCCATGCGCCCGGCGCCCAACTGCTGTCCGTATTCGCGCAGCGAGAACGTGTTCACGTACAGCGTTCCGTCGAGGTAGCTGAACGCTCCGGAACCGACGCCCACGTACTCCTCGTAGTCGACGATGTACTCGTCGATCATGCCGCCGGCGATGCGCGAGAACGTCCAGGCGCTGCCGTTCTCGAAGGTGTCGGAAAGCTCGGTGGACAGGATCTTGTAGAAGTCCGCCTCGCGCTTGTAGTCCACGGGACCGACCGTCTTGGCGAGTTCCCTGTTCACCGCCGGCGACGCCATGAGCGGGTAGAACGTCGTCTGGTTGCAGCCCGATGCCTTGAGCATCTCCACGTCGTGACGCAACATCGCCTCGGTCTGCGACGGGAAGTTGAAGATCATGTCGACGTTCATCGAGTGGAACGCACCGGCGGTTGCCTGGATGCGCTCCAGGATCTCGGCGCCGGAGCCGTACTTGTCGTAGCGCTCCATCTGCTTGAGCAGCCCGTCGTCGAAACTCTGCACGCCCACGCTGAAGCGCTGGACGCGCGGCGCGAGCTCCTCGACGTACTCCGGGATCAGGTGGTTCGGGTTCGTCTCGGAGCTGACCTCCTTGATGGAGAACAGCTCGCGCGCAAGGTCGATCGTCTTCGTGAGCTCGGAGAGCATGATCGTGGGCGTGCCGCCGCCGACGTACATGGAATCGAAGTCGTAGCCCAGCTGCTGGACCATGCGCATCTCATCACGCAACTGGTCGAAGTACGGGACCGCGCGCTTCTCGGAGAACGGGAAGCGGTTGAACGAACAGTACGGGCACAGCCGCTGACAGAACGGCACGTGCACGTAGAGCATGTACTTCGAGCCCGGCCGCGGGCCCGGGAGCCGCGCCAGGTCGGCGTGCTCCAGCGCGAGATAGCGCGTGTTGAGCGTCCGGACGACCGGCGTGAGCAGTCGCTCCGCCAGCACTAGGACTGCGCCCCGAGTGCGCGGACCGCGATGTCCTTGCGGAAGAACATCCCGTTGAACGAGATCTTGGCGGCCGCCTCGTACGCGCGGTCACGGGCGGCCGCGAGCGTCGGCGCGACGGCGGTGACGCACAGGACCCGCCCGCCGTTGGTGACGAGCGTCCCATCCGCGCGCAGTTCCGTACCTGCGTGGAACACTGTCACGCCGGGGAGCGCCTCGGCGTCAGCGATGCCGGTGATGACGTCGCCCTTGGCATAGTCGCCCGGGTATCCGCCTGCCGCCAGCACGACACCGACGGAAGCGTCCTCGCTCCACTTCACGTTCTGGGACTCGAGGCGGCCTTCGGCCACCGCGAGCATGACGTCGATGAGGTCGGTCTGGAGGCGCGGCAGTAGGACCTGGGTCTCCGGGTCACCGAACCGGGCGTTGTACTCGAGTACCTTCGGGCCGTCCTCGGTGAGGATGAAGCCGCCATAGAGGATGCCGCGGAAGCGCAGATTCTCGCGGTGCAGGCCCGAGACGGTCTGGGCGAGCAGCCGCTTCATCTCGGCCAGGGTCTCTTCGTCCACGCCGGGAACCGGTGAGTACACGCCCATTCCGCCGGTGTTGGGACCGGTGTCACCGTCGAAGGCGCGCTTGTGGTCCTGCGCCGGCGGCATGACGGAGATGTGCTCGCCGTCGACGAACGCGAGCAGACTGCACTCCGGCCCGGTGAGGAACTCCTCGATGAGCACCGTCTCGCCCGCCTCACCGAACGCGCCGTCGAACGACTGCCGGACGGCGGCCTCGGCCTCGGCGCGGTCCTTGGCAACGGTGACGCCCTTGCCCGCAGCGAGGCCGTCGGCCTTCACGACCACCGGGTACGCGGAGTGCTCCAGAGCGTCGAGCGCCTGGCCCAGTTCGCGGGCGGTGTAGCAGCGCGACTCGCCGGTGGGGATGCCGTTGCGCCGCATCACGCCCTTGGCGAACGCCTTGCTGCCCTCGAGCCGCGCGGCGAGCCCGGACGGCCCGAACACCTTGATCTTGCGCGCGTGCAGCGCGTCAGCGACGCCGGCGACCAAGGGCCCTTCTGGGCCGATGACGACGAGGTCGATGTTGTTCTCTGCCGCGTAGTCGGCCACGGCGCGGGGATCGTCGATGCGCAGGCCGGTCACGTTGGTGGCGATCGCCGCCGTTCCGCCGTTACCGGGAGCGACGAGCACCTCCGGCGTGCGCGGCGACTTCAGCAGCGCGTGAACGATCGCGTGCTCGCGGCCCCCACCACCCAGAACGAGGATGCGCATGGCGTTGACGTCCCTCCGTGTCCGACGACCGACCCCCGCAGACGCTGAGGCTGCACCGCTGCTCTTGCGGCGCTTCCGGGTGCATTGTACGACGAGGGCGGGGAAAGGCTTACGCCCTTCTCTCCCACCTGCGCATGATCGTCTCATCGCGGTCCGGGCCCACCGCGATGATCGAGACCGGCACCTCCGCGAGGTCCTCGAGGAAGGCGATGTAGTCGCGCGCCTCCTTGGGGAGCTCTTCGAAGGTGCGGCAGTGGTCGATGTTGCACTTCCAGCCGGGGAGCTCCTCGTAGATCGGCTTCGCGTGGTGGAAGACGGTCTGGTGGCACGGCAGCTCGTTGTAGCGCTTGCCCTCGTACTCGTAGGCCACGCAGACCTTGATGGTGTCGAGTTCCGAGAGAACGTCGAGCTTGGTGATGACGAGGTCGGTGAGGCCGTTGACCTGCACCGCGTATCGGATGATCACGCCGTCGTACCAACCGCACCTGCGCTGGCGGCCGGTCGTGGTGCCGAACTCGCCGCCCTTCTGCGTGAGGTGCTCGCCGATGGAGCCGGGATCCGACGGCAGTTCGGTCGGGAACGGACCGGAGCCGACGCGCGTTATATATGCCTTGGCGATGCCGAGCACGCGGTCGATCGCCTTGGGACCGACGCCCGCTCCGGTGCACGCACCGCCCGCGGTCGGCGAGGACGACGTCACGAACGGGTACGTCCCGTGATCGAGATCCAGGAGCGTGCCCTGCGCGCCCTCGAAGAACACCCACTGGTCGCTGCGCAGCGCCCTGTTGATGAGGTGCGAGGTGTCGGCGATGTGCGGCTGCAGCCGCTTCGCGTACTCCATGTACTCGTCGACGATCTCATCGACCGTGTATGTCGGCAGGCCGTAGATCTTCTCGAGCACGTCGTTCTTCTCGACGAGCGCGGCCTCGAGCTTCTTACGCAGAATGTGTACGTCGGTGAGGTCCTGCACGCGGATGCCCAGGCGCGAGGCCTTGTCCATGTACGCCGGGCCGATGCCGCGGCGCGTGGTGCCGATCTCGTTGCCGCCGAGCCTGCGCTCGCTCGCGCCGTCGAGGTCACGGTGGTACGGCATGATCAGGTGCGCGTTGCAGCTGATGAGCAAGCGGCGGGTCGTGATGCCGTCGGCCTCGAGCTCGTCCATCTCCTGCAGCAGCACCTTGGGGTCGATGACGACACCGTTGCCGATGACCGGCGTGATGTGCGGATACAGGATCCCGGACGGGATCAGGTGCAGCTTCAGCGTGCGGCCGCCGTGGATGATCGTGTGCCCCGCGTTGTTCCCGCCCTGGAAACGGACCACGAGGTCCATGTCGTCAGCGAGCAGGTCTGTGATCTTGCCTTTGCCTTCGTCGCCCCACTGGGCGCCGACGAGCACGATGCCGGCCATGGTCGGCTTCTCCTTGCTGGTGATCGGTCCCGCGGACTCATCTCTGCCGCTCCCGGACCGCGCGGCCACCCGGTCTTGGGTGCCGACGTGCGGGGCGGGCGCCGCATCACTTCAGGTGAGCGCCACCCGCATCGCGCGCACAGTATGACGGACGAGAGGCCGTGGCGCCACAGCGTACTGCAGCGTGCTGCAGGGGTGGAGTGCGAGCCGGGCGATATCGAGGAGCCTCGGCGAGATCAGGCACCCGTCCGCGCAAGGAACGCACGCAGCGCGCGCCGCGTGGCCCGCTCGATGCGCACCTGCACAGCGTGCGGCATGTACTCCCAGTCGTCCGGATTGCGCTTCAGCAAGCCCACGTCCCAGGCAAGGTGGTTGAGGCCCATCCGCCCGTGGCCGATCGCGTCCTGCCGACTGTGGAGCGAGCGGCCGAGGTGCGTCAGCGCCCCCTCGCGGTCCCCCGCAGCCTCGGACGCGACGGCCCGACGCAACTCGAGAGGTCCGAAGATCAGCGACGCGGGCGGGTTGAAGTGCCGCCACCACTTCCGGCTGCCGGGCCACAGCTCGTCGACGAGGATGTCCGCGCGCCCTACCGCCTCGGCGTCGAGCGGCGAGAACCCTTCCTCCACGGCTAGGTTGAGCGTGAGGCGGAAGTGCACGCTGGGTCCTGGCATCGGGAAGACTCCTCATAGGCGTCGAACGGCAACGTCAAGATACCCGCTCGCGGCCGCGCCAGGCGGCCACGCGAAGGTGGGCCGCGTGTGGGCGCCGGGCGGTGGGCGCTTGACGTACGGCGGGGCGGCCCGCTATGTTAGTGAGCGATAACTACGGTAGGCCCCGGAGGCCATCACATGCACGCAGCATCCCGCACGACATATCGAAGCGGTCGTATCGCATGAGCCGCCGCACACTCCTGACCACGATCGGCGCCCTCGTCGTTGCAGTCGCCATCGGCTTCGCGCTGTACGCGAAGTCCGCCTCGGCCGTGACTCCCGGCGTCATCGTGGTCGCGGGCGATGTGCGCGTGGACGAGAGCGTCGTCCGCGCACCGTCGATCACGTACCCGGTCCCGGACTACACGGTCGGCATCCCCAGCACTGCGACGCCCACACCCAAGAAGCGCGTGACGCCCACGCCGTCGCGGCTGCCCGTCGTCTCGGGCTTCCTCTCCGAGACGCTCGTTGCGCAGGGCGCCCACGTCACCAAGGGCCAGACGCTCGCCCTCCTCGACACCTCGATGCTCGACCTCGGCGTCGAGCAGGCCGAGACGGCACGTACCAAGGCGCATGCGGACCTGAAGGTCCTGGACCGCAACCTCGACAAGCTGTCGGACACGCGTGCCACGCTCGTGAAGACCCGCGCCACGCTCATCAAGACGCGTGCGAGCCTCGTGGCCACCATCGGCGTGCTGACCAAGACCCGTTCGAGCCTCGTGGCGTCGATCGCCGTCATCCAGCAGATCATCGGGCAGCCCGGCGGGCCTCCCCCCAACAACCCGCCGTTCCCCGTGATACTCCAGCAGTTGCAGGGCGCTCTCGCCGGCCTGAACCAGGGTCTCGCCGGCGCCAAGGCAGGACTCGCCAAGCTGGATCAGGGCCTGGCCAAGCTCACGAAGGGGCTGGCGCAGCTCGACACCGGGCGCAACCAGCTCAGGGACGCGCGCAAGCTCGTGGTCATCAACGTGGGCGCGAAGGACGTCGCCGTCACGCTGGCGAAGGCCGCGCGTGACCAAGCCACGATCGTCTCCCCAGTGGACGGCGTCGTGACCTACGCGCGGCCGGCAGGCACAGCGGTCATGGTGGGCGCGCCGGTCGTGCGGGTGCGGCCGGACGGCCCGATGCACGTGTACACATACCTGACCTCCGACCAGCTCACGCAGGTCGGCATCGGAACCGCCGTCACGGTCGACTTCGATTCGAACCCGGGAGCCGCCCTCACCGGTCACCTGAGCTACCTCGGCTCGAGTGCGACCGTTCCTCCCACCGGCTTCCCGACCTCCATCGTGCACATGACGCGCGCCGTCCGCGTTGTGATCGAGCTCGACGACGGTCAGACAGCGCCGGCCGGAACCCCGGTCGACATCGAGATACGTACCAGCCGCTAAAGAACGCGGCGTCCGTCCTTTTGCGGCTACGAACAGGAGCGTCAACGACATGAAGCGCATCATTCCCGTCCTGGCTGTTATCGCGGTGCTCGCGGTGGCCGGCTACTTCGGCTGGAACTTCTACAACGGGCAGGGCTCCAGCAGCTCCACGCTCGGCGGAAGCGGCACGGTCGAGACCGACCAGATCGCCATCACGCCGCAGACGAGCGGCCGTATCCTGTCGGCGCCGACCGAGGAGGGCGTGCCGGTCAAGAAGGGCGACGTCCTGTACAAGCTCGACTCGGCGCTCGTGGACCTGCAGATCGAGCAGGCCGAGGCGGGCGTGAAGGCTGCGAAAGCCAACCTCAAGAACGTCCGTAACAAGAGCGGCCACACCAAGGCCGATGTGAGCGCCGCCAAGGCTCAGGTCGACCAGGCCGATGTCGCCCTCGACATGGCCAAGGTCCAGGCCGGCTACACCACCGTGACGTCCCCGATCGACGGCGTGGTCGCATCGATCGCGGCGCGCGCGGGCGAGAACGCCGTACCGGGCGGCACCCTGGCCGTCGTCAGCAACCCCGCCAGCCTCACGGTCACGATCTTCGTGCCGGAGAGCCAGATCGGGCAGGTCAAGATCGGTCAGCAGGGAACGCTCACGACCGACTCCGTCACCAAGACCTACCACGTCGAGGTCGTATTCATCGCGACGCAGGCCGAGTTCACGCCTGCCTCGATCGAGACGAAGGACCAGCGCGTCAAACTGGTCTACCAGGTCAAGCTCCGCATCTCCGACTCGGACGCCTCGCTCAAGCCCGGC
>JAHEXP010000047.1:5213-11891 GCA_023252055.1 Coriobacteriia bacterium | reverse complement strand
TTGGGGTCGGAGGTGCCGGGCGCCGGATCGGTCTTGAACACGGTGCCGGACTTGTAGTCGGGGTTGTACTCGCGACTGATCATCGGGTCGACTTCGAAACCGGCTTGCTGGAGGGTGAGGACCGCAGAGGCCTCGTCGGATCCGAGCACGTCGGGAACGACCACCATCTCGGGCCCGGAGCTGACGACGAGGTCCACGCTCTGTCCGCGCTTCACCGACGTCCCGGAGGCCGGGTCTGAGGAGATGACCTGATCCTTGGGCACGGTGGCGTCGGGAGCCGACGTCTCCTTGCCGACGGTGAGCCCCGCATCGAGGAGCGCCTGTTTGGCGGCGTCGGCGGTGAGGCCGGCGACCACCGGCACCTTGGGGCCGGACGAGAACGCGCCGGTCGCCCATGCGCCACCCAGACCGATGAGCAGGGCGGCCACGACGACCGCCACCCAGATCCAAGGGTTCATGCCGCGCCGCTGCTCGATGCGGGACACGTTCGCAGCCTCGTTCGTGCGGCCGACAGCGGGCATCACCGAGGTGTCGTCCACGCGCGGCATGGCGGCGACCGAACGTCCGGCAACGACGCGCAACAGGTCCTCGCGCATCTCCTCGGCGGAACGGTAGCGTGCCGTCGGATCCTTCTGCATGGCCTTGAGGATGACCGCTTCGAGCGCGGGTGGGATCTGCGGATTGAGCGAGCGCGGGGGAGCGGCGATGTCGTTGACGTGCCGCAGCGCCACGGACACGGGGGTCTCGCCTTCGAACGGAAGGCGGCCGGTCGCGAGTTCGTAGAGGACCACGCCGAGCGAATACAGGTCGCTCTCGGGTCCGAGCTTGTGGCCCTGGGCCTGTTCCGGCGAGACATACTGCGCCGTGCCGAGCACCGAGCCCGTCTGGGTGGCGTCGGAGTCGACAGCGCGGGCGATGCCGAAGTCCATGACCTTGATCGTGTCATCGGGCGTCAGCACGATGTTCTGCGGCTTGATGTCGCGGTGGATGATCCCGTAGCCGTGGGCGACGGAGAGGGCCGCGCACGTCTGTGCGCCGTACTCGGCGACCTTGATCGGGTCGAGCGCACCGCGCTGCTTCACGACCGATTTCAGATCGGTGCCGCGAACCAGCTCCATGACGATGTAGTACGTGCCGGCCTCGACGCCGTAGTCGTAGATGTTGACGATCGAGGGGTGCGAAAGGTTCGCCGCAGCCGACGCTTCGTGGCGGAAGCGCTGCACGAAGTCGGGGTCGTCCGCGTAGCGGGCGTGCATGACCTTGACCGCGACGGTGCGCCCGAGGGTCTCGTCGATCGCCTTGTAGACGTCGGCCATTCCTCCGGTACCGATGCGCTCGGTGACCCGGTATCTGCGTCCGAAGACCATCTCTTCCACGTGTGCACTCCCGCTTTCCGCGGCCAGCCGTCCAAGCGTGCGTGGCCGTTCCAGAGATTCTACCGCAGCAGCGCGGTGGCGCTGCCGTCCGTCCCTACCTTCGAAGCCCCGCGAGGAGCACCCCGCGGGCGGCCGGCGCGGCCACGACCCCGCCCACACCTGCGTTCTCCAGCACGATCGCCACGGCGATGCGCGGGGTCGCGCCCGCCGATGCCGGACCGAACGCGATGAACCACGCATCGGTCGGCTGGCTCTTGCCCACTTCGGCCGTGCCTGTCTTGCCTGCGATCTTCACGCCCGAGATGCGGGCGCGCGTCCCCGATCCGAAGTCCACGACGCCCACCATCTGCGCGCGGACCGCGGCGGCGGTCGCCGGGTCCGTGGCGGTGCTGAGCACGCGTGGGGCCGTCGTCGCTATAGGCGCGCCCGCGGCATCGGCGGTGTGGTCCACCACGAACGGCTGCATGACGACACCGCCGTTCGCGACACCCGCGGCGACGAGCGCCATCTGCATCGCCGTGGCGACAGGCCCCTTCACCGCGCCCGCCCCCACCGGCTGGCCGACAGCCGCCCATGCGGTCTCCCACGTGGTCATGGACTCGGGGGCCGGCATGAGCGAAGGCGCCACGCTCAGCTCGAATGGCGGGGAGGCGTCGAAGCCGTATGCGCGCGCCTGCTCCACGAGCCGCTGTGCGCCCAGGCTCACGCCGAGCTGCGCGTACACGGTGTTGATCGAACTGCGCGTCGCCTGCTGGACGGTGGTGCGCCCGCCGCCTTCGCCCTCGAAGTTGGTGACCTTGCCGCCACCGATGGTGAGCACGCGCGGAGCGGGAAGCACCGTCGCCGGGGTCGCGACGCCTTCGGAGAGCACCTTGGTCAGCGTGACGATCTTGAACGTGGACCCCGGCGGATACAGGCTCGATACCGCGCGGTCCACGAGCGGCGCGCGCGGGTCCTTCGACAGCGAACCCCAGTCCTTGTCCACGGTCGCCGGCGTGAACGATGGTGAGGACGCGAGGGCGAGAACCGCGCCCGTGCTCGGGTCGATCGCCACGACAGCTCCGCGGCGGCCCGCCAGCGCCTTCTCGGCGGCCTTCTGCACCCTGCTGTCGATCGTCAGCACGACGTCGTTACCGGGCACCGGGCGCCCGAGTGCGTCCTCGATCGCGTCCGACACCGTGGCGAACGAGCGGTGGCCGGCCAGCACGTCGTTGGAGGCCGACTCGATCCCCGAGCGGCCGTACCGCACCGAGTAGTAGCCGGTCAGGTGCGCCGCCAGCGTTCCCGCCGGATACGTGCGCTCGTAGAACCCGTTCGGCTGCTTCACCGAGTGGGCGAGCACGACGCCGTCCTTCGTCTGGATCGCCCCACGCTCCGCGCGCAGTTCCTTGTCCAGGTTGCGCGTGTTGTGGGTGTCGGTGTTGAGCGCCGACGCGTCGACCACCTGCAGCCATGTCAGGTTGGCGACGAGCGCGAACGTGAGCGCGCTCACCATCCACGACACGCCCACGAGCCGCCTGGCCAGGGAAAGCCGGCCCAGGGTGCCGGTCTTGCCGCTGGAGACGAGCTCGCCGCCGTCTGCCGGGGTGGCGTCGCCCGCGCGCATGAGAAGCCCGAGCAATAGGAAGTTCGAGACGATCGAGGACCCGCCGTAGCTCACGAACGGGAGCGTGATGCCGGTGAGCGGGATGAGGCGCGTGACGCCACCGACGATCACGAAGGTCTGCAGGCCAAGCGTCGCCACAAGCCCGGCGGCCGCCAGCGACGCCATGTCTGAGCGCGCCCGGACCGCCGTGGCGAGTCCGCGCAGGCACAGGACCAGGTAGGCGATCACGATCGCCGCGCCGCCGAGCAGGCCGAGCTCCTCGCCGATCGCCGAGAAGATGAAGTCGGTGGCCACGAACGGGATGCGCGTCGGCAGGCCGCGTCCCGGCCCCACACCGGTCATCCCGCCCGCCGCGAACGCGAAGAGCGACTGCACGAGCTGATATCCCTTGCCCGCCGCGTCGGCGAACGGGTGCAGCCAGATGTCGACGCGCACGCGCACGTGCGCGAACAGGAAGAACGCCGCCGTGGCGCCGATCGCGAAGAGAACCGTTCCGACAGCCGCGTAGGACCACCTGCCGGTCGCCACCGTGATCATCACGAGGAACACGCCGAAGAACAGGAGTGAACTGCCCAGGTCTTTCTCAGCCACGAGAACGATGAGGGAGACGGCCCACATGAGCACGAGCGGACCGAGGTGCCGTGCGGCAGGCAGGTGCAGTCCGAGGAACTTGCGGGTGGAGACGGACAGGACCTCGCGGTACTCGGAAAGGTACGCGGCGAGGAAGATCACGAGGCAGATCTTCGCGATCTCGGCCGGCTGGAAGCTGAAGGAGCCGATGCGCAGCCACAGCTTGGCGCCGTTGATCTCGCGCCCGATCACCGCGGGCATGAGCAGCAGGACGAGGCCCGCGAGCATGATCGTGTACTTGTAGCGGGCAAGCCTTTCGAGGGAGGGCACCGCGGCGATCGTGACGGCCATGACGGCCACGCCCACCAGCACCCACGTGGTCTGAGGCCCGCCCAACGTCGGATCGAGGCGGCCCACCATCGCGACGCCCACCCCGCACAGCAGCAGCGTCACCGGTAGCAGCACCGGGTCGGCGCCGGGCGCGAAACGGCGCATGACGATGTGCGCGCCGGCGAACGCCGCGATAAGTGCCGCAGGGGCCGCGAAGTCGGCAGGCGCCAGCGTCCCCCGGAGCGCCCCCGCCGTCAGGGCGAAGACCAGCAGGACGATCGGCGCGGCGGCCGCCAGGAGCAGGAGTTCGATGGTGCGTCGGGAGCTCATCGGCGCGGCGATGCCTACGGCCCCACCGTGGGGGTCGTCATGACGCCCGGCCCGACGGTGGAGGACGCGGGCGCCGACTCCGCTCGCAGTGTGTCGATGCGCATGAGCGCGTCAGAGAGGTGGGCGAAGGCGATGCCGTCGCGCAGACGCGTCTGTTGGGGCACGTCGAGTGCCTCCACCGGCACGTCGGTCTGCTGGACCCGCCACGCCAAAGACAGTCCCGCGAACGACCCCGGGATACCGCGGTACACCGTGACGTAGCCGTTCTCGGAGATCAGGTACGCCCGCGACTGCGCGTATGAGTAGACGCCCCAACCGGTGACGAGCACCAGCGCGAGCGCGGCGACCACCCACAGCATCCGGGCCGCGTGTAGACGCCCCATGGCCGAGCTGCCGCGCGAGGGTGCGTGCCGGCTGGCAGGGGTGTCGTCGAGGTCGACGACGATGACGGTGATGTTGTCGTAGCCGCCGGCGCGATTGGCGGCGTCCACCAGGCGCGCAGCGGCTTCCTCAGGCGTGCGCGTGGGCTCGAGCAGCTCGGTGATGTAGTCATCGGGCAGCATGCCGGTGAGGCCGTCGGTGGCCAGCAGGAGCCTGTCTCCGGGCTCGCCGTGCACCTCGAAGACGTCGGCGACCATGTCCGGGTCGGACCCGAGCGCGCGGGTGATCACGCTGCGCTGTGGGTGGAACCGGGCGTCCTCTTCCGTGATGGCGCCTTGGCGAACGAGGTCGGCGACCATCGAGTGGTCCTCGGTGATGCGTGTGAGGCGCCCGCCGTGCAGGAGGTAGGCCCGCGAATCGCCGACGTGCGCCACCAGTACGTGCGTGCCGTCGACCATCGCGGCGGTGAGCGTCGTGCCCATCCCGGTGCGCGTGCGGCTCTTGGCGGCCGACTCCATGACCGCGCGGTTGGCAGCGCGGACGGCGCGGGCCAGCGCCTTGGCATCGGTCTCACGCGGCGCGTTGGCGAGCAGAGCGGTCAGCGCTTCGCGGCTCGCGATCTCGCCCGCGCGGTGCCCGCCCATCCCGTCGGCCACCGCATACAGCGGCGGCTCGATGAGGAGCGCGTCCTCGTTCTGGCTGCGGGTCAGGCCAGGATCGCTCAGTCCCGCGACCGAGGTGTTCGGCTGCGGGGTCATGAGCGCGACACCTTCAGCCGGACGGTACCGATCTCGATCTCGTCGCCGGCACTCAGCGGGGACGGTGCGGTGACGCGGCGCCCGTTGAGCAGCGTGCCGTTGGTGGAATCGAGGTCCTCGAGCACCGGTCCCCCGGGGGCGGGGACCACGCGGGCGTGCTGCGTCGAGATGAAGTCGTCCGCCACCACGAGCTCCAGGCCGGGCTCGCGCCCGATGCGGACGGTGCGGTCGAGGACGACGCGTACGCCGGACAGCTCGGGCGGACCGGCGACGACAACGAGGGACAGCGGCGATTCGGGGGATCCCGGCGCACCGCGCCGCACGAGACCGAGCCCCGCGCGGACCGCAGCGAACAGGAACAGGTACAGCAGCGCGAGCAGCAGGATGCGGCCGGCGAGCAGGACCACATCGATCATCTACCTCACCGCCCGGGGCCGTGATACGTCAGACGCGAGACGCCGATCTCGACGACGTCGCCATCCTCGAGCACGGCGCGCTCGACCACAGGCTCGCCGTTGAGCAGTGTGCCGTTGGTGGAGCCGAGGTCCTCGATGAGCCAGCGGTCGCCGTCGCGGACGAACGCGGCATGCTCGCGCGACGCGTTGGCGTCCATGACCTGGATGCCGGAGGAAGCGAGGCGCCCGATCGTGACGCTGTTCCCGCTGAGAACCACGTCGTGCGCGAGGTCGCCCACGGTGACGGTGGCGATCCCGCCGCCCACGCCCGACGGCTCACACGGTGCGGGCGCCGGAGGCCGGACCTCGTCCTCTGCGTACTCGGTCTCGGCGAGCGGGACCGTGAGCGGCTCAGGAACGGCGAGCTCCGCGCTCACGCGGAACCTGCCGAGGCGAAGGTCGTCATGCACGGTGAACGTCACGCGCGGGGGAGCCACGAGGTGGTAGCCGCGCTCGCGGGCGTGGTCGGTGAGGAACGTCGCGAGTTCGCCGGCGAGCGTGGCGCGGAACTCGCCGAACTTCTCGTCGTCCTCGCGGGACAGGGCCACGGTGTAGCCGAGCGGTGCGTAGACCTTGCCGACACCCACCGAACGGCCGTCGTCCATCGCCTTGGAAAGGGAGCGGGCGAGTTCGACCGGCTGCACGGGCGAGCGGAACACACCGGCGAACACGCCTTCGAGCGCGCCGCCCACCCTGTCTTCGAAGTCCTGGAGAATGCTCACTTTGTCAGTTCACTCTTCCTCATCGTCGAAGTCGCCGGAGGCCACCGGCGGGCCGAGCGCGACGACCACGACCCCGAGTATAGATGCGAGTCCGAGCTGCAGCAGCGCCGGGCCCTCCATCCGTGAACCGCCCGTCATCCAGGGGCCGAG
>JAHEXP010000047.1:0-5113 GCA_023252055.1 Coriobacteriia bacterium | reverse complement strand
GCCGACGGTTCCCGCGATGAGCGCGACGACCGTCCATACCGGCCACGTGAATCCGAACTGCACGATTCCGGCCCACGCCAGCCACGCGGCGGCCAGCGCGCACGTCGCGCGCTCGCCCGCGCCCGCATGGGAGGCGAGGCGGTCCCACAACCCGAGCCGCCCGAGCGCTTCCGCTTCGAACTCCTCGTCCTCGGCGGTCATCTCGGTGACGATGCGCGCGAGCGAGTCGCGACCCCGGGCAGGGTCGCCGAGATCCGCCAGCAGGTCGCCGGCGAGCGGGCGCACGTCGTCGGGCCGGTCTTCCGGCGCCGCGGACAGCGCTTCCGCCAGCACCGCGTCGAGATCCGCCGGAACCGTGGGCTCGTATGCGCTCGCGGCCGGCATCCCGGTCTTCTCGATCTTGAAGAGCGCCCCTTCGGGGGAGTCCGCCGAGAACGGGACCGCGCCCGTGAGCAGCTCGAAGACGAGCGCGCCCAGCGCCCAGACATCGGTTCGTGCGTCGACCTCTTCGCCGCGCAGCTGTTCCGGAGGCATGAAGCCGAGCGTACCGCCCGCGCTGATCGCCTGTCCCGCGGCGTTCGTGAGCGCGGCGACGCCGAAGTCGGCGACCTTCACCAGCCCGGCGCGTGTGATGAGCACGTTCTCGGGCTTCAGGTCGAGATGCAGGACGCCGTTCTCATGGGCGAAGGCGACCGCATCCGCCACCTGCGCCACGACCGCGGCGGCCTCGTCCGCATCGAGTGGGGCGTAGAGCGCGAGGAGTTCAGCGAGCGACACCCCGTCGACGTGTTCCATGATGAGGAACGCCTCGTCGTCGTCGGTGTCCCACTCGTAGACGGTGACGATGTTCGGGTGGTTGAGCAGCGCCGCGGTCCGGGCCTCTTTCAGGCCGGTCGTGCGCGACAGGATCTCGATCCCGCGGCGGGTGACAGGGATCCGCTTGATCGCCACCCGGCGGGCCATCTTCGTGTCGAACGCGAGGTCGACGGCGCCATGGCCTCCCTCACCGAGTTCGGCGAGCGGCCGGTACCGACCCAGGATGAGCCCCTCGTCCACGCGCCTCCTGCCCTGGTGCGGAAACGTCCCCGGCCCCTGCGAGCCCATTCTAGCGTTGCGCGCCCACACAGGCAGGGCACCGCAAGAAGCGGATAGCGCGCGGCGTGGTCCGCGGCGTAGCATCGCGGTGTCGGATCGAGACGAGCGGGAGGCGGACGCGTGACGGACGGGCAGCGGGCGGTCTCGGAGGCCGCCGCATACATAGAGGCGCACGCGGACGAGCCGATCGCGCTCGCGTCGCTGGCCGCGCTCGTGGGCCTGAGCCCGTCGCACCTGCAGCGTGAGTTCACCGTCACGTTCGGGCGTTCCCCGAAGCGCTACCAGACAGCGATCCGCGCCGAGGCCCTCAAGCGTGGGCTGCGCGACGGCGCCACCGTCAGCGAGGCCGGTTACCGGGCGGGGTTCGGATCCACCCGCGGCGTGTATGAGGGCGCTGCGCGTGAGATCGGCATGTCGCCGGCGCAGTACCGCAAGGGCGGGACCGGGCTCGAGATCCGCTACACGGTGGTCGACTCGGTCCTGGGCGGCGTGCTCGTGGGCCGGACGGAGAAGGGCGTGTGCGCGGTGCTGCTCGACGACCCCGCGCGTCTGCCGGCAGACCTCGCTGCGGAGTTCCCCGGCGCGTCGCTGGTGCGTGACGACGACGCCTTGCGCCCGTGGGCCACGACGATCGTCGAAGCGGTCGCCGGCCACGCTATTGGCGCTCCGGTGCCGCTGGATCTGCGCGGGACCGACTTCCAGCGCCGGGTGTGGGCCGAGCTCCAGCGCGTCCCGTTGGGGGAGACCGCGTCCTACGCGGAGATCGCCGCGCGCATCGGCCGCCCGACCGCAACCAGGGCGGTCGCCCGCGCGTGCGCCACCAACCACGCCGCGGTCATCGTGCCGTGCCACCGCGTCGTGCGCACCGACGGCGGCTTGGGCGGCTACAAGTGGGGGATCGAGCGCAAGAGGGCGCTTCTGGACAGCGAACACCCGGCAGGCCGCGCATGACCGGGGCCGCCACCGCCTGTGTCGACGAACACGGCCCTCGCAACGACGAGTTGTGCGCCCGCTGCGGCGGCCTGTGTTGCTGCCTGTACCTCGCTCACGACGAGAACGGCGACTACATCGGAGACGAATGGCTGCCGCAGTACATCGACCTGTGGCTGCAGCGCCTTTCCGACTGTGGAGCGCTCGTCATCACCGACACGCGCTACGAGGCCGGTGCCGCCGGCATAGCACCGCTCCACGACCCGCGGATCAGCCACCTTCCCACGCCGGAGGGCGCGGCGTACCGCGCATCCCTGCCCGAATGGGTGGACGTCATGAAGTGCCAGTTCTGCCATCCGGAGAGCGGTTGCATGCTGCCGCGAGACAGTCGCGCGCCGATCTGCGGAGAGTTCGCTTGCGACCTTTGGGAGGACGTCGGCTGACGTCGGGACTTCGCGGCGAGGCGGATCGCTCCCTCGATCGTCCCTGCGCCCGCCTCCGCCGCCTTGCCCGTCCTTTTCCCCCCTGCTAGACTGCCCTTTGCTACGCACGCGGGTGTGGCGGAATGGCAGACGCGCATGGTTCAGGTCCATGTGGGGGCAACCCCGTGAAGGTTCAACTCCTTTCACCCGCACCATACGAGACTACGCAGGGGCCCCGCCGGCAGGCGGGGCCCCTGTCCGTTTGCCCGGGCGGATCAATCTGCGCCGATGTCCTTTGGGGTATGATGAGTCATACAAGTCATACCTAGTGTGACTTGTCAGTTGGAAGGGAGTGCACCATGACGGAAGGTCACGGGTTCCTCGGATCGGCCACGGTCGGCGCCAAGGGCCAGATCGTCATCCCGGCGGATGCGCGCGAGGCGATGCAGATCAAAGAGGGCGACAAGGTCGTCGTACTGCGTGGACCGCGCGAGGGCAGTATCCTCGTGTTCCGCGTCGATTCGTTCGACAAGCTCTTCAGCATCTCGCAGGTGAAGTCCGAGGAAGCTGTCGGCGGCACGGACGACTAGTCCTTGTGGCTCGGGGATTGCAGCACGTGGGAGCGCGGGCGCCCAAGGCCCGCGCTCCCACTCTTCGAACGAGAAGGGCCTCGCATGGCGATCGACGGCAGGGACATAGCGCGGGCACGGGCAGCGGCCGAGCAGGGCGGCACCCCCGTGCAGCCCCCGGGCAAGGCCGATGCGTACGAGAGCCCGGCCGTGAAGCTCATCTCCCACGCCCTCATCTGGGTGCCCATCGCGCTCGTGATCTGGTTCGCCTACGTGTCGGGTACGTGGCTCGGCGGCGGCTGGGTGATGGGCGTCATCTCGGTAGCTTCCGCCGTGCTGAGCGCCGGGCTCCTGTGGCTCTGGTACAAGGTGCGCAAGCGCAGGCACTGACCGGCCCCGTTCGAGCCCGGTTTCGCGGCCCGAGTAAAGCCTCACCCCCACATGCCGATAACCACCATGGGTGCTTCCGCGCCCCGGCGCCCGCGTCCGCAGCGGTCGCCGACACCGGTGGGAGAAGGCACGTGTGATGAATCCGCTCACCCTCGACGGGCAGACCCAGGTGCTCGGGAAGTGCCAGTACTGGCGCGAGCGCATGAACGAGGACGACCGCTGGGACAGCGACGTCAAGTTCGCGGTCAAGCGCGTGAAGTGCTCGTGCTTCATCGAAGGCACCCAGTGGGACGCGACGGCAGGGGAGTTGCCGACGGAGTGCCCGGAGTCGCTCACCTGTCGCTACCACGTCCGGACCTGGTGATTCGACGCGCATCCGCGTTCTACACGCGCGAGCATGTGAAAAGGCCCCCCGCCATCGGCAGGGGGCCTTTCTTGTGTGACGCTGCAGCCGGAGGGACTAGTCCTGGCCCCGGTGCATGATGTCGCTGATCGCGCGGAGACGGCCGGTCTTGGCGTGCGTCTCCTTCTCCATGCGGGCGCGCTTCGCCGGGTCCAGGAACGCCTCGACGCGGTCGGCGAGCTCAGCCGGCTTGATCGGCTTGGTGATGTAGTCCGCCGAGCCGTCCTCCATCGCGTGCAGCTGCTCGGTGAAGTCACCGACGGCCGACAGGTGGATGACGGGGATGTCCTTCGTGCGCTCGTCCTTGCGCAGGCGGGCGAGGACCTCGTGGCCGTTGAGGTCCGGCATCTCGATGTCGAGCAGGATCAGGTCCGGCTTCTCGCCGCGGGCGGCGATCAGGCCCTCGTACCCGTTCGGGGCTGAGACGACGGTGAAGCCCCTCGCAGTCAGGCCGTCGGTGGCCATCCTGACGACCATGGGCTCGTCGTCGATGACGAGTATCTTCTTCGGCACCGGGCTCTCCTTCAAACGGCGCTAGTCATGCACTTTCGAATATTCGACGTGCCCACTGCCGTTCCTGCCGAATCCAGAATTCAGCGGCTGAGGTCCGGCACGCGGTGGATCCGTCCGGCGGAGTAGTCCGCGACCCAGAGCTCGCCCGAGCCGTCCACGCCGAACGTGCTGATCTTGTAGAACGTGGTGCGCGCGAGACGCTCCTGCCACTGACCGTTGACCAGTTTCAGCGTCCAGATGTTGCCGCTGCCGTAGTCGCCGAACACGTAGAGGCCCTGCATGCCCGGGAACTCGGTGCCGTGGTAGACGTATCCGCCGGTCACCGAGATCCCCTGACGGTGCGTGTAGGCGAACACGGGCCAGACATAGCCGGTCGCCGCCTTCGAGGTCGCCTTGAAGAGGTCGTTGCCTTCGTACAGAGGCCAGCCGAAGTTCAGCCCGCCCTTGCTGCCGGCATCGACGTGGTCGACCTCCTCCCACTGGTCCTGACCCACATCGCCGATCCACTGGTCGCCCGTGACCGAGTCGAAGGAGAACTTCCACGGATTGCGCAGGCCGTAGGCCCAGATCTCGGGTTTCGCGCCCGCTCGGCCAACGAACGGGTTGTCTGCGGGCACCTTGTAGCCGGGGGCGTCCGGGGTGGATTCGGTGTCGATGCGCAGGATCTTGCCTAACAGCGTGGCCAGGCTCTGCGCCCGTCCGCCGGGGTCGCCCGCTCCTCCGCCGTCGCCGAGCCCGATGTAGAGGTAGCCGTCGGGCCCGAACGCGAGCTGTCCGCCGTTATGGTTCGG
>JAHEXP010000085.1 GCA_023252055.1 Coriobacteriia bacterium | reverse complement strand
GAGCCCACGATGACGTGCTCGACGCTTCCGCGCTCCAGGCCCTGCATCTCCAGCAGCCCGGTCAGCTTCACCGCGAGCTCGTCGGAGGTGATCGAGGCGTCGGAGGACACGCGCCAGTGCGCGGTCAGCTCGTCGCCGTCGAAGAGGCCCACGACCGTCTGGGTGTTGCCCACGTCCACTGCCAGTATCATCGCGCCGCGCCTGCCTTCGTCCGTCGGGCCCCGCCTCGTCACGCCGCCGCCGCGCGCACCGCCCGCGACCTGCGGCGTCATCGTACCGTCACGTTTCCGTGGCGCGTGCGGCACCCGGAATACTACGCCAGCGGTGCTATCATCGCGGCGACCCGCCGGACCGACAAGGGGGCACCACGTGCCACATACTCCGCGGCTCCTCGTCGTCGACGACGAAGACGCCATCCTCGAGTTCGTCTCCTTCAACCTCCGCAAGGAGGGCTACGACGTCACGATCGCGCGCGACGGCGACCAGGCGCTCGCGCTCGCGGACACCAACACGTTCGACCTCGTCATCCTCGACATCATGCTGCCGGGCACCGACGGGTTCGAGGTCTGCCGTCGCCTGCGCGCCAAGGGCGATGTGCCCGTGCTGTTCCTGTCGGCCCGGGACACCGAGCTCGACAAGGTCGTGGGACTCGAGATCGGCGGCGACGACTACCTCGCGAAGCCGTTCGGGATCCGTGAGCTGCAGGCCAGAGTGAAGGCGCTGCTGCGCCGCAGCGCCGCGCGGCCGAAGGGCCATGGGAGCATCGCCGGCGACGTGCTGGAGCACTCCGGCATCCGCCTGGACGAGGGGTCGCACGAGGTCACGCACGGCGCGACCCCCATCGACCTGACCCCGCGAGAGTTCGAGCTGCTGGCGTGCCTGATGCGCCACGCGGGCTCGGTGCTCTCGCGCGACCAGCTGCTGCGCGACGCGTGGGGCTGGGAGATCGTCGTCGAGACGAAGACGGTGGACACCCATATCAAGCGGCTGCGCGACAAGCTCGAGGCCGCCGGAGTGGACCCGGAAGTCGTCGAGACGGTGCGCGGCTACGGCTACCGGCTCGCGAGCTGACGTGACGGCCGACCGACGCCGCACCTCCATCCGCACGCGGCTGCTCGCCGCGTTCCTGCTCGTGGCGCTCGCCGCCGCGGTGGGACTGTCCGCCTACTTCCTGAATCAGGCCGAATCGTTCGGCCTGCGTCGCCTCGACGAGAGCCTGCGCTCGGAGGGCCAGCTGGCCGCGTCCGCCATAGAGGCCGCGCTCGGCACGAGCGGGAGCGGCGCCACCTTGGCCTCGGACGGACCGAAGCGCGCGATCCAGTCACTTGTGGAGGCCGCCCGCGACTCCACGAGCCGTCTCCTGATCGTGGACGCCAGGGGCAAGGCCGTCGCCGACAGCTACGTGGGCGTGTTCTCGCCGGGCGACGAGGTCGTGTCCGTCGCGAACGTCTCGTCCGCGCTCAAGGGGAAGACCGTCGCGGGCCTGGGCTACCAGGACAGCGGGCGGCGCATCCTCGACATCGCGGTACCGGTGAAGGCCGGGGGCAAGGTCGTCGGCGCCGTGATCGCGAGCGGGACGACGTTCTCCGCCCTCACGGTGGTGTTCGACTACTTCCCCGAGATTGCGACCGTCGTCGTCATCTTCCTGGTAGCCGCACTCCTGCTCACCGAACTGCTGACCCGCTGGCTCACCGCGCCGCTGCGCGAACTGCAGGCCGGCGCGGCCGCCCTCGCGTCCGACCACGGGGTGCGCGTGCAGCCCTCAGGGCCGCGCGAGACGCACGATCTCGCCGTGGCCTTCAACGAGCTGGCTGAAGAGATCGAGAGCTCATCGGTGGAGCTTCACGAGGAGGAGCGCCGCAAGTCGCGGTTCGTCTCCGACGTCAGTCACGAGCTGCGCAGCCCGCTCACCGGCATCCGGCTCGCAGCCGAGACGCTGCTGGACGGCGACATCGAGCCCACGGACGAGAAGCGGTTCCTGGCGACGATCATCCGCGAAGCGGACCGGCTCACCGGGCTCGCGAACGACCTGCTCCAACTGCAGCGGATCGAGGGTGCGACCGGCGAGCTGCCGCTCGCCCGCGTCGACTTCACCCAGGCCGCGCGCCTGGCGGTTGAGGCGAACGAGCCGCTCGCCATGGAGCGCGGCGTGACGGTGAGCGTGGAGGGCGAAGCCCCGATGGTGCTCGGCAGCCGCGACCGGCTGCAGCAGGTGGTGGGCAACCTCGTGGACAACGCGGTGCGCCACACGCCGTCGGGCAGGCGCGTCACCGTGGCCCTGTCCGAGGACGACGGCCAAGCGGTGTTGCGGGTGCTCGATGAGGGCCCCGGCATCCCCGAGCCCGACCTCGCGAACCTCTTCCAGCGCTTCTACCGCGCCCAGTACTCGCGCGATCGGGCGACCGGCGGCGCGGGCCTCGGCCTCGCGATCGTCAAGGCGATCGTCACGTCGCACCTCGGCACCATCGAGGCCGCCAACCGCCCCGAAGGCGGCGCGCTGTTCACGGTGAGGTTGCCGAAGCTGCGGGGGTAACGGCCGAAGCGCTGGGCGAACCTGGGTCAGCTAGCTGCCGGAGGCCTTCCGGATCATGCGCCCCAGTTCTTCGTCTCTGAACACTTCGCCTACCGGGACTCTCGGCGGCTCTGGCGAACCCTCGGTCCGCATCCCAGTCAAGCCCGCCTCCCAGAAGGCCCCCACCGTTCCGGTCGCGGTCCACTCGACCGCAGCGACATAGAACAGGCTCGGAACAACGCCTCGGACGGCATCGGATGGCGCTGCGGGGAGGAAGTCCAGGCACCTGCGATACTCATCCCAACGATCGTGGCCTCCATCCGACACGCTGACCTCAATGGCCCCGGTCTGCACAGATCGCTGGTAGTAGACCTCTGCCTCCGGGCCCGCCAAACTGTCCACAGGAAACAACAGGAGCACTTGATCGGTGTTCACTAACGCGCGGATGTCATTGCCTTTGGCGGACGAGAGCAGCCGGAATACCCTTATGGGTGACCCGATCCTCAAGTGCGCAGGTACCCTCAACCCTGTTCCCGCTCGCTGCTCGGCAAGGAGGCGCATGACCTGCTTCTCGGTTGGGGCTCCGAGCGGAGCGGATGAAGCGGGCGCACTCGGGCGCTGTGTCAGCGGCGCAGCGGTCGTCACGGTGCCTCGAGTGTCCAGATCGCTGCTTACGCGGCAGCCCGTTGTGACACTGCACAACAGCAGCATTCCCAGCGCAACCAGAATCCTCGTCCTCACCATCAGTACCAAGCCGCCCTCCGAAGACACCAACCACGCCGCCCTTATTAGGATACTGCTGAAGCGCGCTCCAGAGCATTCGCTTGTGCCGGCCGGACCCGGGATCCATGACTCCGCACCACCGGCGCGAGCGCGACCGCAGCGGCCGCCTTCAGTGCATCCGGGACGAGGACGGCATCACGCCTGTAGGCGCGCCAATGAAGAACCCATACAGGTAGCTGCCGGTAGGTCTGACTAGGACCGCCAACCCGTGGCGCATTCCGGAGAACAGGGGGGAAGCCGACCCGCCATCGAGACCAGTGCTGGAAGGCGGCGCCGAACCGAGAACGAGAAGCGTGCTTACCGACGATCATCCATGAGGCAGCTCCATTCACGGGGCATGCGAGGGCAACATCCCTCAACTGCACGCGGTGAGCGACACCAAGCGGGACCGACGTGCTGCTACTGGACGTCGTTCCCGCCCATTGCGCACGGCACGAAGCCATCCTTCGCGGGACTGTAGACTCCGATCTCGCCCTCGTAGCCGTAGTCCTTCGCGTCCGCAAGCGCCTCGTCGGCCGAGACCTCGAAGGTGAATGAGCCATCCGCGGCGGTTCGCGTCACCTTGATGGGATACAAGTCACCGCCGTCGCTCACGACCTCCAAGAAGACATCGCGGCCGTCGAGCCCGATCCCTGCGAGGTCGGATACACGCCCT
>JAHEXP010000009.1 GCA_023252055.1 Coriobacteriia bacterium | reverse complement strand
TCAGGGGCTCGACGTCTCGGATGCGGAGCTCGTGGAGGCCTTCCTGCTCCGCTACTACAACGACGCGTCGCACGTGCCCAAGCAGGTGCTCGTCTCGTGCCTGCCGCTGGAGCCAGAACCGCTCGAGGAGCTGCTCACCCAGCGACGCGGCCGGAAGGTGACGATCGAGCGCCCCGAGCGAGGAGAGCGCCGCCGCCTGCTCGAGATGGCGACGACCAACGCCCGCCACGCGCTCGCGCGCTACAAGTTCCGCACCCGCTACGACGAGGACCGTGTCAACCAAGCGCTGCTCGAGCTCGAGAACGCGCTGGGCCTCAGCGTCCCGCCGTTGCGCATCGAGTGCTACGACATCTCCACGCTGCACGGCCGGTTCTCAGTCGGGTCCATGATCGTGTTCGAGGCCGGCAGGCCCGATCCCTCGGCATACCGCCGGTTCCGCATCCGTATGGAGACGACGGAGGCCAACGACGTCGCGATGATGCGCGAGATGCTGCAGCGGCGCTTCGTTCGCGAGGCGAAGGAGGGAGCGCGCTTCGCTCGGCGCCCCGACCTCATCATCGTCGACGGTGGCAAGCCGCAGCTTTCCGCCACCCTCGCCGCGCTCGCCGACATCGACATCACCGGCATCCCGGTGGTCGGGCTTGCGAAGCGCGAGGAGGAGCTGTTCGTCCCGGAATGGGATGCACCGGTCGTGCTTCCGGGCGGTTCGCCGTCGCTGTACCTCGTGAAACGAGTTCGCGACGAGGCGCACAGGTTCGCGATCACCTACCACCGCGAGTTGCGCGGCAAGGCGATGACCGCGTCGATCCTCGACGAGATCCCCGGCGTGGGGCCCACGCGCAGGCAGACGCTCATCAAGGCGTTCGGTTCCGTTAAACGGCTGCGTGGGGCGAGCGTGGAGGACGTGGCCGCCGTCAAGGGCATCGGCCCTGAGGTGGCGAGCGATGTGGTCGAGTTTCTCGCGACACTCGACGAGCCGGCGCCGCTCGACATCGGCGATTAGACGACGGGAGCGAAGCCGGGCGGTCATGGAAACGCCCGGCCGCGTGTGGCTCCGCGTTGCTATACTCAGGGGGCAGGGTCCGATGCGGCACCGGCGAACCAATAGGGGTGATCGGGTTGGTCAGGTTCCTTCTCCGCATGGCGATCACGGCCATCGGTGTCCTTCTCGTCGCCTACCTGGGACTCATCACGCTCAGGGGCTTCGGTCCGGGCCTGCCCGTCACGTGGTCGGTCTTCGGTGAGGCGTTCGTCTTCGCGATCGTGCTCGGGATCATCAACGCCATCGTGAAGCCGGTCGCTCAGCTCCTAGCCCTGCCGGTCTCGATCCTGACCCTCGGCGTGTTCGCGCTTCTCGTGAACCTCGCCATGTTCTACCTTGCCGCGGCGATCCTGCCCACCGTCACCCTCAACGGCGGCTTCTGGCTCACGGCGTTGGCCGCCATCATCGTGTCCCTGTTCGGCGGGTTCGCCGGCGGGATGTCCGCTCGCAGCGAACGCGGATAGGCCACCCATGGACGATGCCCCGGTCTGCCCACCCGAAGAGCACCAGAAGCCGGCCGAGCTGGTCGTCATCACCGGCCTGTCCGGAGCCGGGCGCTCCGAGGCGATCCACACCTTCGAGGACGTCGGCTACTTCTGCATCGACAACCTGCCGCCGGCCCTTCTGTCGGAGCTCGAGGATCTGACCGCGCTGCCGGGCAGCCCGATCCGCCGTGTCGCCGTCGTCTGCGACATGCGTTCGCTCGAGTTCTTCGGCACCCTGCTGGAGGAACTCGCGAAGCTCGAGGAGCGGGGGCACGACTACCGCATCCTGTACCTCGAGGCGGCAGACAAGGTGCTCGTGAACCGCTTCAAGACGACGCGCCGACGCCATCCCCTGTGCGAGAGCGGCTCGGTCACGGAAGGCATTCGGGCCGAGCGTCGTGGGCTCGCTTCGGTGCGCGAGCGGGCCGACCTCATCATCGATACGAGCGAGATGCTGCCCGCGCAGCTGCGCGAGGCGATACGCCGCCGGTTCATCTCCGACAGCCTGAAGGACGCCCTGTCGATCTCGCTGAGCTCGTTCGGCTTCAAGTACGGCCTGCCGATCGACGCGGACATCGTCATGGACGTCCGCTTCCTGCCGAACCCCTTCTACATCCCGAAGCTGCGGCACAAGACCGGTCTCGACGGCGCGGTGAAGAAGTACGTGCTCGAGCGGGATGAGACCACGAAGTTCCTCCAGCGCTGGCTCCCGCTGCTCCAAGACCTCCTCCCGAACTACTTGATAGAGGGCAAGCACCATCTGTCGGTGGCGCTGGGCTGCACGGGCGGCATGCACCGTTCCGTCGCGCTCGCGGAGCGCACCGCCGAGTATCTGAGGGGCCTGGGATACGAAGTGACCGTCGCGCACCGCGACATCCGCAAGGACCTGGACCGCGGATGAACGATCCGGTGATGCGCGCCGTGGCGATCGGCGGTGGCACGGGGCTTCCCAAGGTCCTGTGGTGCCTGCTTCAGATGGGCTGCGAGACGACCGCGGTGGTCACCATGGCGGACGACGGCGGCTCCAGCGGCCACCTGCGCCGCGAACTCGGCATGCTCCCGCCCGGCGACGCGCGCAACTGCCTCGTGGCGATGGCTCCTGACCCGTCGGCATCGCTCGCCCAGGTGTTCTCGTACCGCTTCCCGCACGGCGAAGGCCTCGCCGGGCACGCGCTCGGCAACCTGATCATCGCTGCACTCGCGGACATCGAGGGCTCGTTCCCGGCGGCGCTCGATGCGGCAGGGACGCTGCTGGGAGCGCGCGGGCGCGTGGTGCCATCCACTCTCGACGATGTCGTGCTGGTCGCGGAAGACGTCGAGGGCGCGCGCGTCGTGGGTCAGAAGAACGTCGCGGAGAGCGCAACGCCGATCGCGCGCGTCCGGTTCGCCGGCGGCGAGGCCTCGGCGTACGAACCGGCCGCCCACGCCATCGCCGAGGCCGGTCTGGTCGTCATCGGTCCCGGATCCCTCTTCACATCCATTCTTCCGAACTTCCTTGCCGGCGGCATCCGCGAGGCGCTGCTCTCCACGCGGGGGACGGTCGTATACGTGTGTAACGTCGCCAACCAGCGCGGCGAGACCACCGGGATGGACGCCGCGGATCACATGGACGCGCTTCGGCGCCACGGGCTGGCGGACGCGATCGATGTCGTCTTGCTCCACGACGATGCTGCGTGGCCCTTGCCCGAAGACCTCGATCCCGTGCACGTCGACGAGCCCGTCCTGACTCGGATCCGAGCGACGGGCGCCGATCCGGTTCTCGCCGATCTCGTCGACGCGGACGACCCGCGTCACCACGACCGCGCCTCGCTCCTCGCGGCGCTCAGGGAGGTGATCTGAGTGAGCTTCACCGCGGAAGTGAAGGAGGAGCTCTCGCGGGTCGCAACCCCGCGCTCGTGCTGTCCGCGTGCTGAGCTGTCCGCACTCATGCGCGTAGAGGGGACGATCCACCTCGCCGGCGGAGAGCGATTCCGTCTCGAGATGGCCACGGAGACCGCACCGGTCGCCCGCAAGGCGATCAAGCTCATGCACACGCTGTACGGCTTGAAGACCGAGCTCACAGTGCGCCGAAGCGTCCTGCACAAGACCAACAACTACCTGATCACCGTGCCGAGCCAGCCCGCCCTCACCTCGGCGCTCGCGGACCTCGGCATCCTCGACGAGGTGGGCGGCCTGACCTACGGGGTACCGGCGCGCCTGGTGCGCAAGGATTGCTGCGCGGTGTCGTACCTGCGCGGCGCCTTCCTCGGCGGCGGCTTCGTCGCCGACCCGCACGGCGACTTCCACTTCGAACTCACCGCCGAGACCGAACAGCACGCCCGGGACCTCGTGGGGCTCATGGCGCGCTTCGGGATCGAGGCGCGCGTGACGAGGCGTCGCGGGTTGTTCGCCGTGTACCTCAAGGGCGCCGAGCCGATCGTCACCTTCCTCGCCTTGGTGGGGGCGCATCGCGCCCTGCTGCGCACCGAAGACGTACGCATCCTGAAGTCGATGCGCAACGACGTGAACCGACTCGTGAACGCGGAGACCGCGAACCTGCAGAAGTCCGCCGACGCCGCCATCGCCCAGGTCGAGGACATCCGCTACCTGGCGGACCTCCACGGTCTGGTCTGGCTGCCGCCTGCGCTCCAGGAACTCGCGCAGTTGCGCCTCGACCACCCCGACGTCTCGATCCGCGAGCTGGGGGAGTACGCGACGCCGCCGCTGTCGAAGTCCGCCGTCTACCACCGCATCCGCCGCATCGAGTCACTCGCGGCCGAGTTGCGCACGAAGGCCGCGTTCGAGGGGTCGCTTGACTCGCGACCCGGCGGCGGTAAAGGTTAGAGGGTCACCCACACGGGACCACACCGGGCCAGGGACGCGGTCCGGGACAACATAGACGGGCAAGAAGAACCGCGCCCCGGATGGGCGCGGGCGGCTGATGTGAAAGGGGACCACAGCATGACCATCAAAGTCGGCATCAACGGTTTCGGGCGGATCGGCCGCCTCGTGTTCCGCGCGGCGCTCGAGAACCCCGAGCTGGAAGTAGTCGCGGTCAACGACCTGACCGACGCCGCCACTCTGGCGCATCTGGTCAAGTACGACTCGGTCCACGGCCGCTTCAACGGCACGGTCGAGGCCGGCGCCGACTCGCTCATCGTCAACGGGCACGAGGTCAAGGTCATCGCCGAGCGCGACCCGATCAACTTGCCGTGGAGGGAGCTGGGCGTCGACGTGGTCGTCGAGTCCACCGGCTTCTTCACCGACGGCGCGAAGGCGCACGCGCACATCGACGCGGGCGCGAAGAAGGTCATCATCTCCTCGCCGGCCACCAACGAGGACATCACGATCGTCATGGGCGTCAACGACGGCGACTACGACGCATCCAAGCACCACATCATCAGCAACGCGTCATGCACGACGAACTGCCTCGCACCGTTCGCGAAGGTCCTGCGCGACTCGTTCGGGCTCAAGCGCGGATTCATGAACACGATCCACTCCTACACCAACGACCAGCGGATCCTCGACTACCCGCACAAGGACCTCCGTCGTGCGCGCGCCGCTGCGGTCTCGATCATCCCGACGTCCACCGGCGCCGCGAAGGCGATCGGGCTCGTTCTCCCGGACATGAAGGGCAAGCTCGACGGCATGTCGATGCGCGTCCCGACCCCGGACGGCTCCGTCGTCGATCTCGTCGCCGAGCTCGACCGCGACGTGACCAAGGACGAGATCAACGCCGCGATGAAGGCCGCCGCCGAGGGCCCGATGAAGGGCATCCTCGAGTACTGCGTCGACCCGATCGTCTCCATCGACGTCGTGGGCAACAAGCACTCTTCGGTGTTCGACTCCCTGCAGACGATGGTCATGGGCGGCACCGGCAACTTCGTGAAGTGCGTTTCCTGGTACGACAACGAGATGGGCTATAGCAACCGCGTGGTCGATCTCATCAAGCTCGTCGGCTAGGGGGACGAGGAAGCGTGTTCGACAAGAAGACGATCAAGGACGCCGACGTCCGCGGGAAACGCGTGCTCGTTCGCGTGGATTTCAACGTGCCGCTCTCAGACGGGCTCGTCACCGACGACACGCGCGTGCGCGCGGCGCTTCCAACCCTGCGCTATCTCGTGGACCACGGCGCGCGCGTCATCGTCATGAGCCATCTGGGCCGCCCCAAGGGCGCGCCGGACCCGCAGTTCTCGTTGCGCCCGGTCAGGCGCGTGCTGCAGCGCTTGCTGGGCCGCAACGTCGTCTTCGTCGACGACATAGTGGGCCCCGAGGCGCACGAGGCCGTGGACCGCATGGTCGACGGCGAGATCATCATGTTGGAGAACGTCCGCTTCGATCCGGGCGAGAAGGCCAACGACCCGGAGTTCGCGAAGGCGCTGGCGTCACTCGGCGATATCTACGTGAACGATGCGTTCGGGGCGGCGCACCGCGCCCACGCCTCCACGGAGGGCGTCGCGCACGTCCTGCCCGCATATGCGGGACTGTTGCTGGCTCGCGAGGTCGAGACGCTCACCGCGATGCTCGCGCACCCCGAGCGCCCGTTCGTGGCGATACTCGGCGGCTCGAAGGTCTCCGACAAGTTCGGCGTCATCGACCGCCTGCTCGACTGCGTCGACACGCTCATCATCGGTGGCGGCATGTGCTTCACGCTGCTGGTGGCCAAGGGCATCGGCGTGGGGAACTCGCTCGTCGAGCAGGAGTGGGTGGAGCCGGCCAAGGCGATGCTCGCAAAGGCGACGGAGAAGGGCGTGGGGCTCATGCTCCCGGTCGACTTCGTCATCGCTGAAGCGATCGAGCCGGATGTCGAGACGCGCATCGTCGCCCGCGAGGAGATCCCGGCCGGCATGATGGGCTTGGACATCGGGCCGACGACGGTCGAGCTGTTCAAGGGCGAGATCACTTCGGCGCGCACGATCTTCTGGAACGGGCCGATGGGTGTGTTCGAGATGGCGCCGTTCGAGAATGGGACGAAACAGGTCGCGCTCGCTGTCTCGCGCAACAACCGCGCGGTGTCCGTCGTGGGCGGCGGCGACTCGGTCGCGGCGCTCAAGAAGTTCGACTTGGAGGAACGCGTCACCTTCGTCTCCACCGGCGGCGGCGCGTCCATGAAGTTGCTCGAAGGGTCCGAGCTGCCCGGGATCGCGGCGCTCCAAGACGCCTGATGCATCATCCACAACCTGTGGTCCGTGCTCCAGTACGGACCACATCTCATCAGTAGGAGGGCAAGCATGAGCGGGTCCCGCACCCCGATGGTCGCCGGCAACTGGAAGATGTTCACCACCTCCGGCGAAGGGGCGGTGCTGATCGACCACGTTCAGGACGTCGTCTCGGACGTATGGGACCGCGTCGACGTGGTGGTCTGTCCGCCGTTCACCGGGCTGAAGGCGGCCTCGACGATCATCGAACTCGACCACCTGCGCTTGGGCCTTGGCGCGCAGGACGTGCACTGGGAAGAGGAGGGCGCCTACACCGGCGCCATCGCGCCCCGCATGCTCGTCGACCTGCGCTGCAACTACTGCATCGTCGGGCACTCCGAGCGGCGTGAGTACTTCGGCGAGACCGACGAGACCGTGAACCTGAAGGTCCACGCGCTCCACCGTCACGGCATCACGCCGATCGTGTGCTGCGGGGAGTCGCTCGCGCTCTACGAGGCCGGTAAGACCGAGGAGTTCGTGCGCGGTCAGATCCGAGCCGGCCTGGCCGGCCTCACCGCAGAGCAGGCGTCGGCGCTCATCGTCGCGTACGAGCCGATCTGGGCCATCGGGACCGGGCACACGCCCACGCCGGAGAAGGCCAACGACGTCGCCCGCATGATCCGCGCCACCGTAGGCGCGATGTATGGGCCTCCGGCGGCGCAGGCCGCGCGCGTGCTCTACGGCGGTTCCGTGAAGCCCGAGAACGCCTCCATGTTCTTCGGCGAGCCGGATATCGACGGCGCCTTGGTGGGCGGCGCGGCGCTCAAGGCCGACGCGTTCTCCGATATCGTGCACGCCGCGTCGTGACCTCCGGGGATTTCACGCCGGCTGCACCCGAGCAGTGCGCATCGCTGCGACTGCCGCTGGCGCTCGTCATCATGGACGGCTACGGCATCGCGCCGGCGGGTCCCGGCAACGCCATCTCGCTGGCGCACACCCCGAACCTCGATCGGCTGTTCGCCGAGTATCCGCATGCGTCGCTGGCCTGCTCCGGACTGGCGGTGGGCCTTCCCGACGGCCAGATGGGCAACTCCGAGGTGGGCCACCTGAACATGGGTTCGGGGCGGGTCGTGTACCAGGAGCTCACCCGGATCGATTGCGCGATCGAGGACGGCTCGATCCGCGAGAACGCGGTCCTGCTCGATGCGATCGACGCCGCCGTTGCAGAGGGCCGGGCGGTGCACTTCATGGGCCTCGTGTCCGACGGCGGCGTCCACAGTCACATACGGCACCTCGACGCTCTGATGGAGCTCGCCGGCGAGCGGGGCGCCTCGAATGTGTTCGTGCACGCGTTCCTCGACGGCCGCGATGTCGCGCCCGAATCCGGGGCGGGTTTCCTGACCTCGCTCGAGGCGACGATGGAGCGACTCGGTGTGGGAGTTGTGGCGAGCGTGTGCGGCCGCTACTGGGCGATGGACCGCGACAACCGCTGGGAGCGCGTGCGTCGCGCCTGGCGCCTTCTCGTGATGGGCGAGGGCCGCTCCTCGGCCAGCGCCGTGCGCGCCGTGGAGTCCAGCTACGCGGACGGCGTCACCGACGAGTTCGTCGCGCCGGTCGCGATCGACGGCGTCGACGGCCGGATGCGCGACGGCGACGCGGTCGTGTTCTTCAACTTCCGGCCGGACCGGGCGCGCGAGATCACCCGCTCGCTCGTGGACCCGGGCTTCGACGAGTTCGAGCGGCCCGAGGTCCCTGCGCTCCGTTTCGTGTGCCTCACGGAGTACGACCCAAAGATCCCCGCACCCGTTGCGTTCGCGAAGGCGCTGCCGTGCTGCACCCTCGCCGACGTGCTGTCCGGCGCAGGCCTGCGTCAGCTGCACATCGCGGAAACCGAGAAGTACGCTCACGTGACGTTCTTCTTCAATGGTGGCGCCGAACCGCCGAAGCCGGGGGAGCAGCGCGTTCTCATCCCGAGCCCGAAGGTCGCCACCTACGACCTCAAGCCCGACATGAGCGAGCGCGAGGTCACCGCTCGCTTGGTCGCTGAGATCGGGCGCAACTCCGCGGACGTCTACATCGTGAACTACGCTAACTGCGACATGGTGGGACATACGGGGGTGCTGGGCGCAGCTGTAGCCGCCGTCGAAGCGGTCGATGACGCCGTCGGGCGCGTGGTCGAAGCCGTTCAGGCACGTGGCGGTGCGGTGCTCATCACCGCTGACCACGGCAACGCCGAGAAGATGCTGGCCGATGACGGCGTCAGCCCGTTCACCGCTCACACCGCCAACGACGTGCCGCTGCTGTGCGTCGCCGATGGCGTCCGGGCACTTCGCGAAAGCGGCAAGCTCGCGGACGTGGCGCCCACCGTCCTCGATCTCATCGGCGTCGCGGCACCGACGCAGTGGACGGGCGCGAGTCTCGTCGAACGTTAAGGAAGAGGCCCGACTCGGCGGGACCGCGGCCGGCGCCGTCCTCCGGCCGTTTCGGCGGTTGAGCCGCCGCTCGCGTGTGCGTATACTTGCGCGTGCTCACACCAACCCGGTCTTCACGACGTCGCGGCACGGGTCCGGCGGCGCGGACGTACATAGAAGGAGAGAGTCTTGGCAGCGACATCCACGGTAGCGGCGACTGCCGCCGCAGCTGCGTCCACGGCGGTCACGTCGTCCGGCGTCAGCCCCCTCGTCTACATCCTCGTGGCGATCCACCTGATGCTCGCGGTCGGGCTCATCGTTTTCGTACTCCTGCACTCGGGGAAAGGCACGGGGTTGTCGTCGATGTTCGGCGGCATGTCGTCGGCCGCAACCGGCACGAGCATCATCGAGAAGAACCTCGACCGGATCACGATCGGCCTGGCCGTCGGATGGGCGCTCACCTCGCTGCTCCTGATGATGGTCTACCGTCCCGTCTGACGCGGGAAGCATAGAGCCTGTGCGTTATCCAATGAACGGCTCCGGAGGTCCGGGTCAATGCGCTCGGGCCTCCGCCGTTTCGAGTTTCATGCATCCCCACGGCATCCGTCACGCGGCTTCGTACTTGCGCTGCCGCTGCTCCTAGGGGGAAACTCACAGGCGATATGTCCGTGGTATCACGTAGCGGACCGGTTCCTCTCTGTTCGCGGACCCCGTTCCTGGCTGGTCACCGGGTGGGGGATGCGGGAACGAAGAGGGACTTGAACGTATCAGCACGACGTATTGTCAACGCAGGAAGGGGGCATTCACGTTATGAGGAGCCGTTTCACAAAGAGTCTCGCGGTCCTCGCCGCATGTGCTCTCGTCGTCGGTGCGCTTGCAGGTTGCGCACCCAAGACGAGCACCACCGACGGTGGGAACACAACGTCGAACACGCCGGTCAAGGGTGGCACGATGAGCTTCTACATCGGCGACCCGGCGGCTATCGACCCGTACAACGCCCAGGAGTCCGAGGGCGTGCAGGTCGTGCACCAGCTCTTCACGAGCCTCACCGGGTTCGACCCGATGGATGCGTCCAAGCTGGTTCCGGCCGCAGCCGCGTCCTGGAGCGCCAACGCTGACGCGACCGTCTGGACGTTCAAGCTTGATCCGAACGACAAGTTCTCGGACGGCACCCCGGTCAAGGCGTCGGACTTCGTCTACGCCTGGAACCGCATCGCCAATCCGCAGACGCTGAACACCGCGACGAAGAAGGTCGACCCGTCGCAGATCAGCTATCACCTCGGTGCGGTCGAGGGCTACGCCGACGTTCAGGCCGGCAAGGCCACGGAGATGAGCGGTCTGAAGGCCGTAGACGACCTCACGTTCCAGGTCACGCTCTCCGAGCCGTTCGGTGACTTCGAGTACGTCGTCGCCCACCCCGCGCTGGCACCGGTCGAGAAGGCCCTCGTCGAGGGTGGCGTCGATGTCAACGGCACGAAGGTCGCCTTCGGCGACATGCCCGTCGGCAACGGCCCCTTCAAGATGGCCGAGCCGTGGAAGCACGGTCAGTACATCAAGGTCGTGGCCAACGCTTCCTACTACGGCGCCAAGCCGATGATCGACGGCGTCAACTTCATGACGTTCAAGGACCCCGACACCGCGTACCTCGAGTTCCAGTCGGGCAACCTGGACTTCGCGCAGATCTCGCTCGGCAAGATCAAGGATGCGCAGACCAAGTACGGCACCTCGTCTGATGGCTTCACCGCCAACCCGACCTCGCAGGTCCTGCTGGGCGCCGAGAACTCGACCTACTACCTTGTTGTGAACAACAAGGACGGGGCGATGAAGAACCTCGCGCTGCGCAAGGCCGTCTCCCTGGGCGTCAACCGCCAGGCGATCTGCGACACCCTGTTCGAGGGCACTCGTGCTCCTGCGGACAACATCATTCCTCCCGGCATCGCCGGCTACGCGCCTGGTGTCTGGGCGTTCTCGAAGTACGATCCGGCCGCCGCGGCCGCCGCTCTCACCGAGGCCGGCTTCCCGGGTGGCAAGGGTGCCCCCACCATCTCGCTCACGTACAACGCCGACGGTGGTCACCAGAAGATCATGGAGCTCGTGCAGTCGGACCTGACCAAGCTGGGCCTCAAGGTCAAGCTCGCGCCGCTGACCGACTTCCCGACCTACCTGAAGGCGCTGGGCGCCGGCAAGTACCAGATCGGTCGTCTCGGCTGGATCGCCGACTACCCGATCATGGACAACTTCCTGTACGCGATCTTCAACTCGAAGTCGACGGACAACTACTCCAAGTACGCGAACACGGCAGTCGATGAGGCCATCGTTGAGGCCCGCAAGGTCACCGACACCGCCGCTCGCATCAAGGCCTATCAGGCCGTCGACACGATGATCGGGCAGGATCTGCCGATCATCCCGCTCATGTTCTACAAGCACCATCACGTCACCTCTGCGCGCGTTCACGACTTCGTCTTCTCCTCGATGTATCTCGCGGACTTCACGAAGGTGTGGCTCTCCAAGTAGCGTAGGGTCATTTCACGCACGCTAGACGGGTGGCAGGATGCCCTCGGGTATCCTGCCACCCGGCGTGATGTCAGGCGAACGAAGGCGGCACATGGGTCGGTACATCCTCAGAAGGTTCGCGCAGTTCATCCCGGTGTTCTTCGGGGTGACGCTGCTGCTGTTCTTCATCACGACGGTGCTGCCGGGTGATCCGGTGGCACTCAAGGCGGGGGAGAAGCAACTTCCCCCCGCGGTCTATGCGGCACTGCGCCACTCCTACGGCCTCGACAAGCCGTGGTACATCCAATACGTCAACTATCTGGGCGCACTGTCCCCGGTGCACTACACGCCGAAGGCAGGCCTCCAGTTCACCGGTCCCGACCTGGGCGAGTCGATCTCCACCGGCCGCCCTGTCACTCAGATGTTCTCGGAGACCTATCCGTACACCGCCGAACTCGCGTTCACGGCGATCGGGCTCGAGATCATCTTCGGCATCGGGATCGGCATCATCGCCGCGGTCAAGCAGTACACGATCTGGGACACACTCGCGACGCTCGGATCCTCGATCCTCGTCGCCCTTCCGGTGTTCTGGCTCGGTCTGATGCTGCAGTACCTGTTCGGCATACTCATGAAAGAGTGGACCGGCGGGTCGTTCTACCTGCCGATCTCCGGATCGGGAGGCCCCGGCTCGCCGTTCGACCCGTGGGTCTATCTGGTCCTTCCCGGCATCACGCTGGCTTCGGTCTCGACCGCATATGCGGCGCGCATCATGCGCAGCCAGTTGCTCGAGGTGGCCGGCCAGGACTACGTGCGCACAGCGCGTGCGAAGGGCCTGCGCGAGCGTTCGGTGCTGTGGGGGCACGAGATGAAGAACGCCCTCATCCCGGTCGTCACGTTCATCGGCCTCGACCTGGGCGCCATGCTCTCCGGCGCCATCCTCACCGAGACCGTCTTCAACTGGCCGGGCGTCGGCCTGATGATCTACCAGGCGATCGGCCGTCGTGACTACCCGGTGGTTGTCGGCGGCGTGACGCTGGTCCTCGTCGTCGTGCTCGTCGTGAACCTGCTCGTCGACATCAGCTACGCCTTCCTCGATCCGAGGATCCGCCTCGGCGCGAATGCGGAGGGGTGAGAACACGATGACTGACGACCAGAAGGCGACAGAAGTCAGCGATCGCGCGATCATCGAGGAGCTCGTCCCTGTGCACCCGCACGGACCAGCCGGCGATGAGGACGAACGCCGCAAGGAGTCCCGCGGCGCACGCACGCTCTACGGGGACGCGTGGTACCGCCTGAGCCGCAACAAGCTTGCTCTCGGCGCCCTCGCATGGCTCATGCTCCTGATCCTGGCGACGCTCACCGCCGACCTTTGGGTACCGCAGAACTTCGGCGCGCCCAACCACATCGACTCCTCGACGATCATGGCGACGCGTCTGCAGGGCCCATCGATGACCCACCCGCTGGGCACCGATGACCTCGGGCGTGACATGTTCGCCCGTGTCATCTACGGCGCTCGCATCTCGCTGACCGTCGGCGCGCTCGCTGTGCTCGTCTCGGTACTGATCGGGCTGCTCCTCGGAGCGCTCTCCGGCTTCTATGCGGGCTGGCTCGATGCGGTGATCATGCGAATAGCGGACGTGTTCCTGGCGTTCCCCTACATACTGTTCGCGATCCTGCTGCTGAGCGTGCTGCCGGAGTCCAGCCGCACCGGCATCGCGCCGGTCGTGCTCACCATCGGCGTGCTCGGGTGGCCCTCGATCGCCCGTGTGTTCCGCAGCTCGATCCTGTCGGTCAAAGAGAACGACTACGTGGACGCCGGCCGGGCGCTCGGCGCGAGTGACGGACGTCTCATCGTCCGCCATATCCTGCCGAACGCTGTGGCGCCGATCCTCGTGTACGCGACGATGTCCATCGGTGGCGCGATCCTGACCGAGGCCGCTCTGTCCTTCCTGGGCCTCGGGATCATCCCGGACCCGGTGAGCGCACCGAACGCGGTGTCTTGGGGCCGCATGATCAGTGACGGACAGTCGTATCTGACGTCCAACCCCGGCATCGTGCTCTGGCCCGGACTGGCGATCCTGACAACGGTACTCGCGTTCACGCTCCTCGGAGACGGTGTCCGCGATGCACTCGACGTGAAACTGAAGGACTGACATGGCCGACCATCTGCTCGAGGTCGACGACCTGAAGATGCATTTCCACACACGCGACGGCGTCGTCAAAGCCGTCGACGGCGTGAGCTACACGCTGGACCGCGGTGAGACGCTCGGCGTCGTCGGCGAGTCCGGTTCCGGCAAGTCGGTGACAGCCCTGACCCTCATGGGGCTCATCCCGATGCCTCCCGGCCGCGTCGAGGGCGGCGACGTCCGCTTCAAGGGGCGTTCGCTCATCACCATGAAGGACGAGGAGCTCCGCGCCATCCGCGGCAACGAGATCTCAATGATCTTCCAGGACCCGATGACCTCGCTGAACCCGGTCTACCGCATCGGGCGCCAGATCGCCGAGCCGGTTCGCGTTCACAAGGGCGCCTCGAAGGCCGAGGCCCGTGCGCGCGCGATCGAGCTGCTCCACCTCGTGGGCATCCCGCATCCGGAGAAGCGCGTGGACGACTACCCGCACCAGTTCTCCGGCGGCATGCGCCAGCGCGCCATGATCGCCATGGCGCTGGCGTGCGACCCGGACATCCTGATCGCCGACGAGCCCACCACCGCGCTCGACGTCACGATCCAGGCCCAGATCCTGGAGCTCATGCAGGAGGTGCAGGCACGCACGGGTGCGGCGATCATCATGATCACGCACGACCTGGGCGTCATCGCCGACATCGCCGATCGCGTGCTCGTCATGTATGCGGGCAAGCCGGTCGAGTACGGCACCTTGGACGAGGTATTCGGCGCGCCGCAGCACCCCTACACGTGGGGGCTCATGGACTCCGTCCCGCGTGCCGGCATGACCGAGAAGAGCGAGCTGTGCCCGATCAACGGCCAGCCGCCCAGCCTCATCGACGTCCCGAGCGGGTGCTCGTTCCACCCCCGTTGCCCGTACGCCCGCGAGCGCTGCCTGACCGAGGTGCCCGCTCTCCGCAACATCCAAGGCGAGCACAAGAGCGCATGTCACTTCTCGGGCGAGCCCTGGTTCGCTCGCGGATGCTCGCTCGATGTCCAGAGCGAGGTGGTGTGACGATGGCGCCGCTTTTGAAGGTCACCGATCTGGTCAAGTACTTCCCGGTGCAGCAGGGCGTCCTCGCGTCGCGCATGAGCTCGAAGGTCAAGGCTGTCGACGGCGTGAGCTTCGAAGTCGAGCACGGTCAGACCCTCGGGTTGGTGGGGGAGTCGGGCTGCGGCAAGTCGACCACCGGCCGTTGCCTCATCCGCCTCACCGAGCCCACATCGGGCTCTGTCGAGTTCGACGGCCGCGACGTGCTCAAGATGCGCGGTCGCGACCTCAAGGCATACCGGCGCGACGTGCAGGTCATCTTCCAGGACCCGTACGCGAGCCTGAACCCGCGCTTCACCATCGGTGAGATCGTCACCGAGCCGCTCACGATCCACAACATCGGCACGCGGCGCGAGCGCATCGCGAAGGCCAAGGAGCTGCTCGACATCGTCGGGCTCAATCCCGAGCACATCTCGCGTTACCCGCACGAGTTCTCCGGCGGCCAGCGCCAGCGCATCGGCATCGCGCGCGCGCTCGCACTTCAGCCGAAGGTGATCCTGTGCGACGAGCCGGTCTCGGCCCTCGACGTGTCGATCCAGGCGCAGGTCCTGAACCTGCTGGACAGGCTGCAGGACGAGTTCGACCTCACGTACGTCTTCATCGCGCACGACCTGTCGGTCGTACAGCATGTGTCGGACTACGTTGCGGTCATGTACCTCGGCAAGATCGTCGAGATCGCCGACTGGCACGCGCTCTACGACGCGCCGTCGCACCCCTACACGCAGTCGCTGCTCTCGGCGGTCCCGCTCGCGGACCCGGCGGCCCAGCGCAGCAGGGAGCGCATCCTGCTTCCGGGCGACCCGCCCAGCCCCATCGACCCGCCCAGCGGCTGCCGGTTCCACACCCGCTGCCCGATCGCGCAGTTCCCGATCTGCTCAGAGCAGGACCCGGAACTCAAAGAGGTCGCGGCCGGCCATCGGGCAGCCTGCCACTTCGCAAAGCCGTACCCGATCCCGCTGGACAAGGCGTGTACGACCGTCATCGGAGACGGTCCCTGCTCTCCCTACGAGGAGATGGTGGCGAGCGGCGAGGTCGAGGCGTAGCTCGCACTTGTACGAACGCCTTGAGATGAGGGGTTGGCGCTCATCGGGGCGATTGCTATACTGCGAATCCGCGCCACCCTCCATGGGCGCGGGAACCATATGTCCGAGTGGCGGAATGGCAGACGCGCTAGGTTGAGGGCCTAGTGCCCGCAAGGGCGTGCGAGTTCAACTCTCGCCTCGGACACCAGATACGATCAGGGCCCCTTCCGGTAACGGGAGGGGCCCTGTTGCTGGTCTGATGCCGCATCGAGTCGGGAGCGAGCCCGCCAGAGGGTGTGTGCCCCGAGTGTCGTCACGGCAGGAAGTAGCTCACAACGAGCTGCGGGCGGGACGGCGTGCTGCTGTCCCCGCTGTAGAGGCGCACGTAGTTGGCGGTGTTGTTGGCGTTGTCGTCGAGCTTGAAGCGCAGGCGTATCTGCGTGCGGCCCGAGGACGACGAGGTCTTGTTCACGTACGCCTTGGCAGCGGTCAGGTCGATCTCGTACCAGCCCGAAGCGAGTGCGGGGGAGTACGGACCGTACGCCCTGGTGGCGGAGGTCCGGAAGTCGGCGGTGCTCAGCCCCATGCTGCCGAAGCAGCCCTTCTTGACATCGACCATGAGCCCGTGGAACTTCGCGATCGGGTCCCCGCCACCGGTCACGCCGTTACGCCGGACCCGGAGGGCGACTCCCGTTATCACCGCGGAATCGGGAAGTGACGACGTACTGAACGAGAGTACGCTCCGGTACTGCCGCTTCGTCGCGCTGTCGCCCAACCTCAGTGTTGAGGACGTGCGACTGAGCGAGCCGCCGCTGCTGCTCGTGTGCCGTGACTCCAGCACCCATCCATCCAGCGAGCCGGTGGAGCGGAACGTGGTGCTCGCGGGTACCTGGGCCTTCCGGTAGATGCCCGCGCCCACGAGCGCATCCTGTTCGGACACCGCTACGCTCGCGAGGGTGTCGGACGCAGCCATGTTGCTCGCGGCGGCAGCCTCTCCGCCAGTGGTCGCCGCATACAGCATCGTGCGCCCGTTCGAGATGGCGAACGCGAGCGACGTGACGTGCGCGTGACCAAGTCGGCCCGCCGCTCGGGTCCAGGAATCGCCCATGTTGCTGGAGAACCCCATACCCTCCCAGCCCGCCGAGTACAGGCGCGTCGAATCGCCCTCTACGAACAGATAGGTGTCGCCGCCCACCGCAACGTCCACTTGATCCCATGTGGCGCCGCCATCGTAGGAGCGATCGCAGTTGTCGGCGCCGACAACCACCACGTGGCTCGGGTGCGTGGCGATCGTGATCGACTTGGCGTTGTCGAGGAAGCGGTAGCTGCGGCCCACGCGGTTCCAGGTCATCCCGTCGTCCGCGCTCTTGAACACACCCGAGCCCATCGTCGTCATGTAGACCGTGCCGGTCGTCTCAGGGTCGTAGAGGAACTGCCTTGCCTGTGACGCCTCCTCCGACATCGTGGCGGCCTGCCACGAGACGCCCCCGTCGATACTTCGGTAGATCCACCCTTGGCCATTTCCATAGTCGCCCGCCCCGAAGGCGGCGACCAGATGGCCGGCGTGGTGCGGGTCCGGAGCCATCGTCTCAAAGCCGCCCGTTGCGTCGGGCAACGCCGGCGACAGTGTCCACCCCAGGTCGGTCCACGACTCGCCCTTGTCCCTGCTGAAAGCGAATGTGCCGCCTCCCTCGTAGATCCGACCCGAATCGAAAGGATCCTCACGGATCGCACCGATGTAGCCGAAATCGGGCGGCAAGGAGGAGGTGGGCAGGTAGGTCCAATTCGCGGTGCCGTCGTCGCTCCGGTGCAGCCCCGGCCACCCCCAGAAGCTCGCGTACACCCTGAGAGGATCCGTGCAGGAGACATTCATCTCAAGGCAGTTCATGCCTTGCAGCCCTTGGTTCTTGGTTTCCCACGTTTGCCCGCCGTCGGTGCTCTTCTGGACACCGACCGTCGCGTCCCCGGCGTAGATGGTCAGCGGGTCGTTGGGACTCACGGCGACGGCGCCTCCGCCCCACCATGGCGACGGGCCGAACTCCTCCCACGTCGTGCCGTCGTCTGCGGAGCGGTACATCGGGACATAGACCGTGTCCGTACTCACGAACACGGGAGTTCCGCCGTTGAAGTACGGGGGCGTCACCTCGATCCAGCCCGAGATCGCGGCGTCGTCGCTCCTGAAGAGATGGGTGGGTGATCCATTTGTGGTGACCCAGACCTCCCCGGGCTTGCGCGGGTTGTAGGAGATCGAGCCGTACATCTCAAGTGCCGGCGCTGACGGCTTCGCCGCCTCGGTCCACGTGGCACCGGTGTCGGTCGAGGTGAATACCCGTGCATCCGAGGTGGCCAGCACCATCTGGGAGCCGGTCGGATCAGAGGGGTCGAAGGCAACGGACTGCACGCCGGTCCCTTCCATGCTCGCCACATGAGTCCAGTGCGTGCCGCCGTCGACGGACTTCAGAAGCCCTTTGATAGCGTACTCACCGTGGTATACGCCGTTGCCGTAGGGGACGTAGGACCCGAGGAAGAGTACGTTCGGGTGGTGCGGCGAGACGAACACCTCGGCGGACCGGGGTGTGACGTCCTGACCGGTGTCGTAGAGCAAGGTCGGCCATGTCTGCCCGTCATCGTCGGAGCGCCGAAGACCTTCGTTCATGACGGAGTACAGGCGTCCCGGCGTCGAGGGGTCGATCACGAAGTCCGCGTTCCCGATGACGTTGGCGTTCGTGAACGTCCAGTGCTCCCCGGCATCGGTGCTGCGGAACATCCCCACGTCGTACGCCAGCGCATAGAGCGTGTCGGGGTCGCCCGGCTTCATCAGGAGTTGACGCACCTGCGCGCCGAAGAGGTTGCCGACGTTCCACTCCCCGATGCCGGCGGACACGGTGAATGCGTCCACCAGCGTGCCGATCCCGCCCCCGGGGTTCGTGACCGTAAGGGCGTATGTGCCCGGCTCGGCACCGAACGGCACGTTGGCGGTCAGCGTCTGGGTGTCCACCCACGTGACGTCGGAGAGGGGGATGGCCCCGATCATCACCGTCGGCGTGCTCGAAGCATCTGCGGCGAAGTCCGTTCCCGTGATCGTCACGCGCACGTCGACATCGTTGAACGCCGCAGCAGGTGACACCGCAGAGACGGTCGGGACGAGCGGGTCGACGGCCGCGCCGACCGTTGGACCGAACACGATGACGAGCAGGCCGACGAGGGAGAGGTACGAGAGGAGTCTCTTCATGGCGCGACCCTCCTGGGGGAGTGGGTGCGCCTCGCCGTCCGCCGGCGGCGGGGTGTGCCCGTACGCGCGGGCAATCTGAAGTATATACCCGCTTCGCGAGAACATCTCGGCTCGCGCTGGCAGGCGACACGGTGCCCCCGGTGGGCGCGGGTGTAGCATGCGACTCAACATCCGGAGTCGGGGGGAACTCACATGGACGTTCGTCATCGCGCCGCATCGCGCCCGGGGATCGCATCGGCCGCCGCTCGAATCGTCTCCATCGCATGCATCACGGCCTTGTTCGGAGCTCTGATCGGGCCCACGCTCGCATCGGCCCTTGAACTTCCCGTACGTGGCGGAGCGATGTCGTTCTACCTCGGTGAGCCTGCCTACATCGACCCCTACAACGCCCAGGAGTCTGAAGGCGTCCAGGTCGTCCAGGCGCTGTTCGACAGTCTCACGCGCGTCGATCCGCTCGATTCGACCGTGGTCATGCCCGCGGCGGCCAAGTCGTGGTCGTCGAGCCATGGCGCCACCGTGTGGACCTTCACGCTGAACAAGAAGGACCAGTTCGCCAACGGCCAGACGGTCAAGGCCGCGGACTTCGTGTACGCATGGACACGGATAGTGGACCCGCGCACGAAAGACACACGCAGCAAGCGGACGGATCCGTCGAATGTGAGCTTCCTGTTGAAGTCCGTTAAGGGCTACAAGTCGCTCATGGCTCGCAAGACGAAGGTCCTGTCCGGGGTGAAGGCCGTGAGCGCCTACACATTCAGGGTCACGCTTACCCAGGCGTGTGCGGACTTCCCGTACGTTGTTTCGCACCCCGCGCTCGCGCCCGTCCCGAAGTCGCTGGTCACGGGCCGCGTGAAGTATCACAGCAGCCGCGTGGCCTATGGCAACATGCCCATCGGCAACGGACCGTTCATGATGTACAAGCCCTGGAGCCATTACAGCCTCATCCGCCTGAAGCCCAACCCGCACTACTACGGAGCCAAGCCGTACCTCTCCCGTGTCGACTTCAAGATCTACGAGGATCCCGATACGGCCTACGCCGACTTCACCGCGGGCAACCTCGACTTCTCGCCGATCGCGTGGGGGCAGATGGCCGCCGCAAAGGCCGCCTACGGAGTCTCGGACAACGGCTACACCGTCGACCCGGGGAAGCAGGTGCTCCTCGGCGCGGAGAACTCCATCTACTACCTGTTGTGCAACAACCTGGATCCCACGATGGAGAACCCGTACGTCCGCAAGGCCATCTCCCTCGCGATCGACCGTCAGGCCATCTGCGACTCGGTCTTCGAGGGCCGCCGCCAGCCTGCCGACAACATGCTGCCGCCAGGGGTCGCCGGTTACGTCAAGGGCGGATGGGCCGACTCCCGCTACGATCTCGAAGCCGCGAAGCAGGCGCTGATCGACGGCGGTTTCCCGGGTGGAGCCGGGCTTCCGGCGATCCAGTTGTCGTACAACAACGACGGCGGGCACCAGCAGATCATGGACATGGTGCGATCGGACCTCGCTGAGATCGGCCTGACCGTCACCACACGCACGGATGATTTCCCGACATACCTCGGGTGGCTCTACGACAGCGACTTCCAGCTCGGCCGGCTCGGCTGGATCGGCGACTATCCGACCGCAGAGAACTTCCTCGACGCGCTCTTCCGCTCGGACTCCAACGACAACCTGTCGTGGTACGAGAACCCCGCGGTCGATACCGCTCTCACCTCCGCGCGGAAGAACACCGGGATCGCCTCCCGGGTCGCGGCATATCAGTCGATCAGCGCGATGGTCGGGGCCGACAACCCCGTGGTGCCGCTGATGTTCTACCAGCACGATCGCGTGGGTTCGGCGCGGCTCCATGGCTTCACGTGGGACGCGCAGGGCTACGCGGACTTCGCGAAGGCCTGGGTCGAGTAGGCGCGCTCTGCTCAAAGCCCTCGAATGAGGACGACCAGGCGAGCGGTCACAGCGAAGGCTGTGACCGCTCGCCTGTCGCGCTGTAGCCGCGGCTCTCCCAATAGCCCAGGTACGTGGTGTCCGCGGACAGCTCGATCCTCTCGACCCAGCGGATCCACTTGTAGCCCCACTTGCTCCACGCCCCGAGGCGCAGCGGGTAGCCGCGCTGCGCGGACAGATCCACGCCGTTGAGCTTGTAGACGAGCAGATGCGACTCGTCGAAGTAGCCCACCGGGAACTCGGTGGTGTAGCCGTCATGGCCGTGCAGGATGACCATCTTCGCGGCGCTCTTCACGCCGCTGGCCTTGATGACGTCGGCGACCCTGACGCCCTCCCACAATTGCGTCTCGCTCCACCCTTCGACGCAATCGAGACGATGGACCTGCTTGTCGGCGGGGAAGGCGGCGATCAGCTCGTCGAACGTGTATGTCTTGACGGCATCCACGAGCCCGTCGACGGTCAGACGCCACGACTTCTTGTCGACGTATTGGGGTCCCTCGATGGAGTTCTCGCGCGATGCCGTGATCGAGTCGAGCTTCTGGCCGTTGTAGACGCGAAGCTCGGACTTGGCGAGTTGCTCGCTCGTGGGGAAGCCCGACGGGTTCGAGGAGACCAACGGCGGCCGGGGGACGCACCCGGAGGCGAGCATCGCGAGCGCGCCGACACCCAAGCCGGCGACGAACTCCCGGCGCGTCAGGCCCTCTGTATGGTCCTTGGTCATCGGCTGGCCTCGATCTGTCGCGGTTCCGCGGATCCTACTCGATCTTGCACTTCCCCTCGCCTCGCATCATGCGCACGGCGGCGGGGATGACGTCGACCACGAGCCCGAAGGCTTCGCGAGCGGAGCTCTCGGATCCCGGCAGATTGACGATGAGGGAGGCGCCGCGCTGAGCCGCCACGGCGCGTGACAGCATCGCTTTCTTCGTGAACTGCGCCGAGCCCTCGCGGATCGCCTCCGCGATGCCGGGAACGGCGCGTGTGGCCACGTCCATCGTCGCCTCGGGCGTGACATCGGTGGGGCCGAGGCCGGTACCACCGGTGGTGAAGACCAGCGTCGCGCCGCGCCGGTCGGTGAAGTCGATCAGGCATTCGGAGATGCGTGAGCGGTCGGACGGGGAGACCTCGCGACCTATGCACTGCCAACCCGCGTTCTCGCCCAGCTCGACGAGCGCAGGCCCCGCCGCATCCATCGCGGGATCGGCGGCGCTCGCGTCCGAGCATGTCAGTACCGCGAATGTAGTGCCGCCCACGCGACCACGCTCCCTGAAGTCATCGGGCACCTTCTCTGCAAGTCTTGTACCCGATGTGGGATGGCCGGCGGTCGCTCCGATCAGATCGTGACGCCAGGCGCTGTTGCGTTCGTGAGCACCCGCGGGATGCGCATGCCGAGGAACCCCGCCACGAGCGCGGCGAGCGATGCCACGAGGTAGGTGACGGTCGGCGTCGCGACCGTCACCAGGAACGCGACGACCGCGAAGAACGCGACCGCTCCCCACAGGCCGTTGACGGTCGCGCCCAGCAGCCCGTTGGCGGAATCGCTGCCGACCGTCCGGTGGGAGGTCGCGGTCATGATCGCGATGATGACCGGTACCGCGGCGAACATGCCGCTGAGCTGAGAACCCAGGAGGCCCGCCCCCATGGTCACGGCCAGCACGACCGAGCTGGCGATCGCCATGCGGAAGCCGAGCGCCCGCTTCGAGGTGGGCGGCGTGCCGGCACTTCGCGACGGAGCGTCGGCGGCGATGACGAGACCGGCGAGCAGCACCGCCGCCAGCAGAACGCTGTCGACGAGGCTCAGGTGCATGTGCGAGAGCAGGTAGATCGATCCCAGGCAGGTGGAACCCGCGACGGGAAGCGACTGCCACCACCGCGTGGAGTCCGAGATCCGCTGGTAGGTCACACAGAAGACCCCGGTGGCCACCAGACCGAACATCGTTCCGCGTGCAGCGTTCTCGGCGAAGGAAGGTCCATGCTCGGAGAGAAGGAAGAAGGAGACCGGGCCCGAGACCAGCGGCAGGCCGAGCAACAGCCCCGCGACCGACGTGCCCCAGCGCCTTGCTGCGAACACGCAGATCGACAACAGCACGGGCGACAACAGCACTTTCGTCAGCAGGATCAGCACGTGTAGCTTCCTTCGCGTCGGGACCTCGGGACGTCTCCACAAGGGTGCCTCGCCTCGAGCCGTGCGTCCATGTGCGATATCATTCGGTGAGCATCGAAGAAAATTACGCTCGATGAGGAGGGCGAGGCAGTGACGCTCAACACGACGCGCTTGCGGATACTCCGGGAGGTCGCCGCGCGGGGCACGATCGCCGCTGCGGCCCAGGCGCTCTATCTGACCCCGCCGGCCATCTCGCACCAACTCGCCACCCTCGAGGCGGAAGTCGGGGTGCCGCTGCTGGCGCGGACCGCACGATCGGTGCGCCTGACCGACGCCGGACGCCGCCTGGTCGCTCACGCCGAGGTGATCCTTGCAGATTGCGAGGAGGCGCTGGCCGACATCGCCGAGTTCACCGGGACGGTCAGCGGGAGCGTTCGCATCTCTGTGTTCCAGACCGCGGCGCAGTCGATCGCGCTGCCCGCTCTGGCCCAGATCACCCGTCGGTTCCCGAACATCGAACTCACCATCCGCGAGCTCGAGCCGGTGCGTGCCCTGCCGGCGCTGCGGGCGGGGGAGCTCGACATCGCGCTGTCGCACGAGTGGGACTTCGTGCCGATGCAAGACGATCCGAGCATCACCCGCTTCGACCTGCTGGAGGAGCCGATCGTCGCGCTCCTGCCGAAGGGCCATCCGCTCGCCACAGGGCCCGTCAGGCTCAAGGACCTGTCACAGGAGAACTGGTGTGTGGCGATGGAGAGCGCGACGAGTCGTCAGGCTGTCGAGCGCGTGGCGCAGTCGGCCGGCTTCGAGCCCCGGGTGGTCCTCGAGAGCAACTACTTCCGGGCGATCGGGTCGGCTGTCGAGGCAGGGCTGGGCGTGGGGATCGCTCCGGCGATGACCGATCTGCGCGGTCTCGACATCGCGATCCTGCCGCTGGTCGAGCCCGCCATGCACCGGCGGATCTTCGCGGCTGTCCGTGCGGGCTCCGGCGCGGCGCCCACGACGAAGGCGGTACTGGAGGCGATGGCTGCGGCCGCCGATTCGGCGATGGGCGTCAGCCGCTGAGGGGATCGTGCGGCCGGTCCGCCTCGCGCTGTGCCGGGACGTCGACGGGCGTAGCTCAGGCGACCTCAGGCTGTGAGGGCCCCCGTGCGGTCAGGGAGTCCTCTGTGCGGTACAGGTGATAGGTGCCGCGCCCCTCGTCCTTCGCCGCGTACATCGCGGCATCGGCCTTGGCGACAAGGGCTTCCAAGTCCTCACCGTCGTCCGGGTACACGGAGACGCCGACGCTCGCGGTGATCGCCATCTCGCTGTCCTCGATCGCGAATGGCGTCGCCATGAGTTCCACGAGCCGTTGGGCGAGTGTGCGCGCGTCCTCCGGCCCTCCGACGCGGGCGAAGGCGATGAATTCGTCGCCCCCCACGCGCGCCACCGTGTCTTCGTCGCGGAACATCCCCGAGAGACGGAAGCCGACCTGCCGCAGCAACTCGTCTCCCATGGCGTGCCCGTAGGTGTCGTTGACCGACTTGATGCGGTCGAGATCCATGAACACGAACGCGAGCGTGTCGTTGGAACGCTGCGCCCGTGCAAGCGACTGGGTCGCGCGGTCCGCGAGGTGCGCCCGGTTGGAGAGTCCCGTCAGTTGGTCTGTGAACGCGAGCCGTCGAACGGCCCCCTCCGCCTTGCGCCGGTCGGAGATGTCCCGAGCCACGTCCACCAGGAACACCTCGTCCCCGAGCGAGACGACGCACACGTGCGACTCCAGCGGATGCTTCACTCCCTCGACGTCGACGGTCTCCGTCTCGAACGTCAGGCAGTCTCCCGGCGGGAGGGCGGCGATCCGGGTGCACACCACGTCCCGATCCGACGCGAGCATGAAGCGGCGGACATCGGTCCCGATCATCTCCTCCCGCGGGACACCGCGGTACGAACACGCTGTGCTGTTGGCGTAGACGACGGTGTAGTCGGGCCGGAAGACGACGACCGAATCGCTCGTACGATCGAGCAGCAGGGAACGGAACGCGATGTCCTTCTCGACGAGAGTCACGTCGGTGAGGTCGATCCCGGCGATCCGCACGCCCGTCGTTCGGCCCTCGGCGTCGCGCATGAGGCGCCGATGCCACACGACGGTGTGCCGTCCGCCCTCCAGATCGAGGATCTCGTACTGGACATACTCGTCGTCGCCCTCGCCCGATGAGATCAGGCGGTCGAACATGGCGCGCACCTTCGCGCGGTTCTCCTCGGGGACGAATCCTTCGAACCAGTTCGCGTCCACGAGGCCCGTGCCCTCGGTCCTGGTCAGTCTGCGCGCGGCATCGTTCATCTCGCGGACGCGAGCGTCCGTCCCGAGGATGACGATCGCGGTGTCCGCGCGGTTCGGGACGGCCCGGCCCCTGTCGACCTCCGCGTCGAGCAAGCTGCGGGTCCTGCGCAGGGAAGCGAAGACGGAACGGATGCCGATGATCCCGGCAAGCAGCAGGACGGAGACGGCCAAGGCCGTCACGGCCTCAACGAGCGTGGGGTGGGAGTTGATCGCGTCGATCCGCCGGTACGCCTGAAGACCGAGGGCGATGCAGACGACGATCCATGACTTGCGCATCCCGCTGATCGGGATGAGGAGCAACGCGACTCCCGCGGCCGCAACCTGGAGCACCGCTGCGACGTAGAGCATCGCCTGAATGGTCACCGTGGCCGCCATGTGTGCTCCACATCCCGTCCCCTGCCGTGCGGGCTCACGCCGCGTGGCACGGGACTTCCGCAGTGTGTGCGATTCCTAGGATCGAACGATCGATGCTGCGACCTCGTGGAGCGACTCGCGAACGAGCGAGTAGTAGACCCATTTCCCGTCAGAGCGCGCGTCGACAAGCCCGGCTCCCACGAGCACGGTCGTGTGGTAGGAGATCGTGGGGGCCGACAGGCCGACGCGCTCGCAGAGCTTCGATGCGCATATCTCACCCGGGTTGCAGCAGTCCTTGCCCGGCTCGTGCATGGCCTCATCGATGGCGCACAGGATCTCGCGCCTCGGCCTGGATGCCAAAGCCTTGAGTGCCAAGTCCAGCTGCTGGTCGGTCAGGGGCATGCGTCCGTGCTCCGATCTCATTTCGAAGGAAATCAAAGTGTATCGCCAGCATAGGCGCCCGCGAGCGGGTCCGCAATCGCGTGTCCGTCATGGTGCCGCTCTCCCTGGGGCCGAGGACGGAAGGGGAGCACGAGCGAGACACGCCGATGCTATTCTCGGGGCACACAGCGGACATGAAGGGCAGGGGAGTCTTGAGCCGTACGCCACGTTCGCGTCTGTCCGACTACGCCGAGGCGACCCGGAAGGGCACGTTCGATCTGTGGGGGCAAGTGCGTCGCCAGTTCCTGCCCGCGGTCCTGGTCGGAGTCATCGTCGGCGCCGCGGTCACCTTGATAGATCTGATCGCCTACGACCTGCTCTGGGGCAACGTCAGCAACCTGCTGACCCCTGCCGCCGTCCTCATCCTGCCGATCGTGGGCCTTGCCCTGTCCGGACTACTCCTCGAGAAGACCACGGACGACCCGTCCCTCCAGGGCACGGAGGAGTACATCGAGTCATATCAGAACCGGGGAGGCGTGTTCTCCTACCGGTCGGTGCCCGGGAAGGTGCTCGCGGCGTTGGTCTCCGTGGGCCTCGGAGGCAGCGCAGGGATGGAAGCGCCCAGCATCCACATGGGCGGCGCCATCGGATCGTTCGTCACGGCGAAGTTGCAGCGCTTCGGCTACACCAAGGACGACGTGAGGAAGATGGCGGTCGCGGGCGCTGCTGCGGGCGTGGCGGCCATCTTCAAGGCGCCGCTCACGGGTGTGATCTTCGCGCTGGAAGTGCCCTACATGGACGACATGGCCCACGAGGCGCTCATTCCCGCGCTCGTCGGCTCGGTGGCGTCCTACCTGGTCCTCGTTCAGTTCCTCGGCGTGAAGCCGTTGTTCACGGTGAGCGAGAGATACGTGATGTCGACGCCTGACCTGGGCTACGCGCTCGTACTCGGCGTGGTCGTCGGCTTCGTCGCGCGCTTGTTCGTTCAGTCCCTGCACGCTGTCGAGGCCGCCGCAGGTCGGGTCCGATCGCCCCTCTGGGTGCGCACCGCCCTTGGAGGAGCGGTGGTCGGAGTACTCGCCCTCGTCGGCCTCGCGCTGTTCGGGCGGCCTGAGGTGCTCGGAACCGGCTACGAGGCCATCGGGCGTCTGGTGTCCGGCACCGCAGGTCCCCTCGAGTCGTTCGAGTTCCTGCTGCTCAAGGTGGGCGCTACTGTCGCGACCATCGGGAGCGGGGCGGCGGGTGGTCTGTTCATCCCGATGATCGCGATGGGAGCGGCCGCCGGATCGACGCTGCGAGGGTTGGTTCCCGGCGCGAACGGCCCTCTGTTCCCCGTGGTCGGGATGGCGGCGTTCCTGGCGGCCGGCTACAACACTCCGATTGCCGCAGCGGTGTTCGTCGCCGAGTCGACCGGGGGCGCAGGCTACCTGATCCCAGGTCTCGTGGCCTCTGTTGTCGCCTACACGGTGGCGGGAAGAGTGTCTGTCTCGAAGCGGCAACGCTGGCGCCGTGAGGATGCCGTCGACCGGCTCATGATGCTCAAGGTCGAGGACATCATGACCAAGACCGTGCTGACCGTCCCTGCGGACGCAACAGTCCAGGAGTTCCTCGAGGACTACGTCCTGAGGCACCGCAGGAAGGGGTTCCCTGTGACGGAGGGCCACCGGTTGGTCGGTTTCGTGAGCATGTCCGACGTTCGAGACGTGGCCGCCGACGTGCGGGCGGTCACCCCGGTGTCCGCGGTGATGATCGGTGATGTCGTGACGACGACGGGGGACAGGGCGGTGGGGGAGATCGCTGCGGTGATGGAACAACAGGATCTCGACCGTGTCCCCGTGGTCGACTCGAACGATCCGTCGCGGATCGAGGGGATCGTCTCGTCGACGGACATCCTGGCGTTCGACCGCCTTCTGCAGAGAGAAGCGTGATCGGGCGGGGTCCGGACCTAGGGGAGCGGCACCATCGCATAGGCGATGAGCGCGAACAGAACGGCAGCTGCCAGTGCGAGGCAGGCCTTGAACGCCGGGGTGCTGTCGCGGAAGCCGAGCCAGCGCCACTTCCAGAGCGCTTCCCGTTGCCCATCAGATAGTCCGCTGTCGCCGGCGGCACGTGCACGGACGTCGGTCATCGTCGTCCTTCCCGTTGCAGGGCCGTGCGCCGATAAGTATCGCGCCGGACGCGCCGTCTGCCAATACATGTCGGTCGCGTGGTTATGCAGCCGACTCGGGCCGGTGCGGCGGCTTTCGGGCGTGCTACGCTTCTCTGCGGCCCGGTGCGGGCCATGTCCCGCCCCTGTGGGCGGTCGGGAGGTCTTGTGGCGTCGGATCCGAGGCAGGGCACGCGAGTCCTTCAGGTCGTGAGGCCCGCTGTCGGTGGCATGCGCGCACATGTCCTTCAACTTGCGACGGGCCTGCGTGCCCTCGGGTTCGAGAGCGAACTGGCATGCCCCGGGGATTCGGAACTCGTCCATGACGCCCTGGAACTGGGGATACAGGTCCACCCCGTTCCGATCGTCGGACCGCTGCGGCCTCTGAAAGACCTGCTCGCCGTGGTCTCCCTGGCCGAGGTCATCCGGGAGCGGCGTCCGGCGATCATCCACGCACACGGGTCGAAGGCGGCCCTGATCGCGCGACTCGCAACACTCGTGTCACGACGGACGCCCACCGTCGTCACCGTTCACAACCAGGTGCTCTACGGGGGCGTATCCGGGGCGATGCGGGCGCTGTACATCTGGCTCGAGCGTCGTCTAGCGCGGCGTACCGCGCGCGTCGTGACCGTCTCGGACGCTCTGCGCGCCGAGATGACCGACACGATCGGGCTCCCCGCGGAGTTGGTCACGACGATCCACAACGGACTCGACCTCTCGCCATTCCTGGCCCCTTCCGACCGCTCAGGCGCTCGGGGCCGCTACGGTGTGCCCGATGACGCGCTCGCTTTCGGCCTCGCGGCGCGGTTCGCGCCGCAGAAGGCGCTCGACGTGCTCGTCGAGGCGGCGGCGCGGGTGCTCGCTGCGGAGCCCCATGCATGGCTCGTCATCGCCGGGGACGGCCCGCTTCTCGAGTTCGTCCGCACCAAGGCACGGGCGACCCCGGTGCGCGACCGGATGGTGTTCCCCGGCTTCGAGACCGATGTGGCGGGCCTCTTGGGCGCGCTCGACCTCTACGTTTCTCCCGCGATCGCCGAGGGCCTCGGGCTCGGGACCATCGAGGCGATGGCGGCCGGGCTGGCCGTGGTGGGAACCGCCGTGGGCGGGACGCCGGAGGTGGTCGTCGACGGCGAGACCGGAGTGCTGGTCGCCGCGGGCAAGGCCGCGCCGCTCGCGGAGGCGATCGGTCGCCTGCTCCGTGAGCCTGGAACGCGCAAGAAGATGGGCGATGCGGGGCGCCGGCGTGCCCTCGCCGAGTTCGGCGAGGAGACGATGTTGGACCGGACCGCCGCGCTCTACCGGGAGGTGCTGTAGGTGATCGAGTTCGTGGACATTTCGCTGGGAGACGGTCCTCAGGTGCAGTGTGGACGGTGCGCGGGTTCGCCGGAGCGTGCGGCGTTCCGCTCGGGTGCGGAAGTCGTGGAGGAGGCGGGGGCGGCCTGCAAAGGCTGGAGCCGGGGCACGGGCCCCAACATCCGCCTGACGGGCGCGGAGCCCTTCACGCATCAGGAGCTGCCACGCATCGTCGCCGGGGTCATGGAGGCGGGGTGCCGGCGCCTGGCCATCGACACCGACGCAGTCGCCCTGCGGTCCGCTCAGAACGCGCACGGCGCGCTCAGCGCCGGGGTTCGCCACATCCGCGTGACGTTCCTCGCGGGCACTGAGGGCGTGCACGATGCCTTGGCCGGCATGCCCGGGATCTTCGACAGCACCCGCGAGGGCGTCGCCGCGTACCGGGCCACCGCCGACGCTGCGCAGCTGCCGGTGAGCATCACCGTCGCCGTGCCGGTGTGCCGGCACAACCTGCGCGACCTGCCGTCCGCGGTGGGTGCGGCCGTTGAGGCGGGCGCCGACCGGGTCGAGATGTCTGTGACAGATGGCGGCATCGACCTTGCCGCGGCGGTGCCGTGGATCGTCGCGGCCTGCGACACCGGCGTCGTGAACGGCGTGTGGGTCGAGGTCGGGGGCGTGCCGTTCTGCATGCTTGCGGGCTACGACATGCACCTCGCCGACGCTGTCCGAGGCCGCGACGGCTCGAAGCCCCCGGTCTGCACGCTCTGCCCTCTCGACGGCGTGTGCGGTGGGGCCCCTGTCGGGGCGTCGGCGGACCAGTTGGCGCTGCTCGCGCCACCGCCGTTCGCCGCGAAGCTGGCACCGCAGATCGCGCGCGCCCGCGCTCAGGAGGTGTGCTAGATGGCCCAGCCGATGCGCACCGTGCTTCTCGGGCTGAACTCCCCGGGCTACCGTTCGTTGGCGCTCGGCTACCTGCGCGCCTACGCGGAGGCCGACAGCGCCCTTGCGGGCCGGTGCGCATTCGAGACGCTCGATCTTGACACGTCGGTGGACCCCTGGTGGGCCGCCTGGCGCGTCCTGGGACTTGAGCCCGACGTTCTCGGCATCTCCGTCACCTGCTGGAACGCGCGTGCCGTATACGAGGTCTGCCGCATCGTCGGATCCGTGCGCCCGGAGTGTGCCATCGTGCTCGGCGGGCCCGAAGTCGGTCCCGCGGCCGAAGACGTGCTCGCCGCCCACCCCGAGGTCTCGGCGGTAGTTCGCGGGGAGGGTGAGGTCACCTTCGCAGGACTGCTCGCCGAGCTCGCCCGAGGCGGGAAGGCATGGAGGGTCGACGGGCTCGCGCTCCGCCGGGGGGACGAGATCGTCTCGACTCCCGATCGCGCGCTCGTGGCCGACCTGGACTCGTTGCCGTCGCCGTACCTGACCGGGCTGCTGCAGCCGCTCGACGGCGGGGCCTATCTGGAGACCTACCGGGGCTGTCCGCACCGGTGCGCGTACTGCTTCGAAGGCAAGGGCTACGGCAAGATCCGGTCCTTCAGCGATGCCCGTGTGGCGGCCGAGATCGAGGCGGTCGCGACGGCTCCGGGTGTGAAGAGCTTCTCGTTCATAGACCCGGTGTTCAATCTCACGGACGGCCGCCTGCGCAAGTTCGCTGATTGGATGGCGCCGCACGTGGCGCGCGGGCTGCGCCTGCACACGATCGAGGTCGACATCGAGCGCGTGGACGACGAGGCCGCGGCCCTGTTGCGTGAGGCCGGCGTCGCCAGCGTGGAGACCGGCCCGCAAACGATCGGCGCCGCCGCGCTCGCTGCATGTGATCGCCCGTTCGATGCCATGAAGTTCGCTGCCGGAGTGCGCGCATTGCGGGCGCACGGCATCTCGTGCGAATGCGACCTCATCGTCGGGCTCCCGGGCGACAGCGCATACGACTTCCTTGCGGGACTGCGGTTCTGCTTCGACCTGGACCCGGGCAAGGTGCAGTCATCCACTCTGCATGTGCTGCCGGGAACGGGGCTGTGGGAGCGTGCGTTGGAACTCGGACTCGAGTTCGACCGGGAGCCACCGCACGAGGTCATCGCGACGCCGGACGTGTCGTTCCGTGACCTCCGACGCGCCGAGGTCATGGCGTCGTCTCTGCAGTCGATCTATCGGGCCCGGGTGTAGCACCGGCTTACGAACCACCGAAGGAGAGCCATGCCCGACCACGTGTCTGCTCGAGCCAGCGCCGTCCGCCCCTTCGTGGTCATGGACGTCGTCGCCCGCGCCAAGGAGCTCGAATCCGGCGGTCGCGACATCGTGCGCATGGACGTCGGCGACCCCGACTTCGCGACGCCTGACGTCATCACCCGCGCTGCGGAAGCCGCGATGGAGGGCGGGGACACGGGATACACGCAGTCCCAGGGACTGCCGGACCTTCGCGACGCCGTTTCCGCACGTTTCTCATCGAAGTACGGCGTTTCCGTGGACGCCCGGGACATCGTGGTCACCCAAGGAACGTCGCCGGCGATGCTGCTGCTGTTCGGGTCGCTGCTCGATCCGGGGGACGAGGTCATCATCGCGGACCCCTGCTACCCGGCGTATCCGAACTACATCGCGTTCCTCGGCGGCGTGCCGGTGCGCGTTCCCGCGCGGTCGAGCGACGGGTTCCGCATGCGTATCGACGAGGTCGAGGCGGCGATCACGCCGCGGACCCGCTGCATCATGATCAACTCGCCGTGCAATCCCACAGGCACCGTGCTGCCGCCGGAGGACCTGCGCGCGCTCGCGGACGTCGCGGAGCGTCACGGCCTCTACATCGCCAGCGACGAGATCTACCACGGCCTGGACTTCACCGGAACCGACCACACGATCCTCGAGTACACCGACCGCGCGTTCGTGCTCAACGGCTTCTCGAAGCTGTACTCGATGACGGGGTGGCGGCTCGGCTACCTCGTGGCTCCACGGGCGTTCGTACGGCCCGCAGAGGTCATCCAGCAGAACTTCTTCCTGTGCGCGAACCACTTCGTGCAGGTGGCGGGCGTGACCGCGCTCCTTAAGGCCGGTCCGGACGTCGAGCGCATGCGCGCCGAGTACGACCAGCGTCGACAGTTCCTGGTGCCCGCCCTCCGCGGCCTCGGGCTCGGGATCGAGGTGGAGCCGACAGCCGCGTTCTATGCGTTCGCGGACGCCCGGTCGTGGGGGAGCGACTCGCTCGCGCTGACCTACCGGCTGCTCGAGGAGGCGGGAGTGGCGGCGGCGCCGGGCATCGACTTCGGCCCCGGCGGCGAAGGGTTCCTGCGCTTCACGTACGCGTCTTCCGTGGACCGGCTCCGTGAGGGCGTGGAACGGCTGCGGGAGTGGGCGCGCACGAACGTCTAGCGTCGTTACGGCGCGGTTCGGGATCCGGTCGGGGTCCGGGCGGGATGCGTGTCAGACCCGAGTGGCACGATGGACCCGTCCAAAGCGGATGGAGGCCTTCTGTGTCCACGTTCTCACACTCACGCATCGAATCGTTCGAGACCTGTCCCAAGAAGTACGAGTTCTGCTACCTGCTCAAGGTCCCGAGGGGGCCGGCGGGCATCGAGGCGTTCATGGGGAACCGGGTCCACGAGGCGCTCGAATGGCTGTACGGGGAGGTTCGCGCATGCAAAGTGCCCACCGCCGCTGAGACCGTCGACGCATACCGGGCCGCGTGGGACGCCGAGTGGACGGACGACGTGCGCGTGGTGCGCGCCGGCCGGACCTCGCAAGACTACCGCGCGATCGGGGAGAAGGCGGTGCGCGACTATCACGCGCGCTACGCTCCTTTCGATCAGGACATCACGATCGGCCTCGAGGCGCGGATCACGCTTCGACTCGATGACGACCACGGGCTGGTCGGCTACGTCGACCGCATCGCGAAACGTCCCGACGGGGTCTGGGAGATCCACGACTACAAGACCGGTGCGACCCTCATGACGCAGGCGAAGGCGGACGCCGACAGGCAGCTCGCCCTGTACGCCTTGGCGGTGCGCGAGATGCATCCGGAGGCCGTGCGGATCGAGCTCGTGTGGCACTACCTCGCGTTCGACGCCGAGGTACGCTCGATCCGCAGTACAGAGCAGCTTGAAGCACTGCGTATCCAGGTCCTCGATGCCGTGCGGCGCATCGAGGCCCAAGCGGCGTTCCCGGCGCGAACCTCGTCCCTGTGCGATTGGTGCGACTACAAGGCGATGTGTCCTGCGTGGAGCCACCTCTACGCTACCGAGGCGATGCCCGGCGAGCAGCGCGCACTCGAGGGGGGCGTCGTTCTAGTGGACGAGTACCTGAAGGTCTCCGAGGAGCTGTCGGCGCTCAAGGCCCGCCAGGACGAGTTGAAGGAGGCGATAGCCGCACGCGCCGCAGAAGACGGGACGGAGCGGCTCTTCGGCACGGGAGGGTCGATCAAGGTGTACCGGTATCCGTGCGTGTCGCTCCCGGACATGAAGGACCCGCGACGTGTGGCCTTCGAGTCAGAGGTCCGCTCCCTTGGGATGTGGGATGCGTTCTCGAGCCTGTCGTCCTACCAGCTTTCGCGGGCCCTGCAGGACGGGGCGGTCCCCGACGAGGCTGCGGCACGTCTCGAGCCTTACCTCGCGCGCTCGGAGGGTGTGAAGCTGTACCCCACCATGACGCGCTGACGACCGTCCGTCGCCGTGCGCTCCATCTCCCTGTGGAGTCCGCATGGGGGACGCGCTCGCGGCACACGTGTTGCTGTTCCATGACCGGTTCTCACACTGCGCGCCGAGGGAGGCCGTGTGACGGAAACGTGGAGCAAGGCCGATCTGCACATACACTCGACCGAGAGCGACGGTCTCGCCACTCCCGAGGAGATCGTCGAGTATGCGGCGACGCGGACCGATCTGAAGGTCATCGCGATCACCGATCACAACACCATCGAAGGTGCGCTTCGTGCACGTGAGGCAGCGCGCGCCTTCCCCGGCCTCGATGTCGTCATCGGCTCGGAGATCACGTCGAAATGGGGCCACATCCTTGGACTGTTCCTCACCGAGGACGTGCCGCCCGGGCTGTCTGCCGCCGAAACGATCGCCCGCATCTCCGCACAGGGCGGCATCGCCGTGATCGCGCATCCTTTCGCGAACAAGGCGTTCGGGCCCTTCGGCCTCAAGAGCCTTGGCGACCGCATCGGGGATGTGGCGTTCCACGCGATGGAGGTCTACAACTCGTCGCCGTATCTCATCCGCGCCAACCGCCTCGCGGCGAAAGCGTTCCTCGCCGGCCAGGGTGTCGCGGCAACGGGCGGCAGCGATGCGCATGTACTTCGCGCGATCGGCAACGGCTACACGCTCTTCCGTGGTGAGAACGCTGAGGACGTGCGCCGCTCTATCGAGGAGCTGGAGACGTGCGCTCGCGCCGCGAGGGGTGGTCTCTCGGTCGCTCTCCGCTACGCATACCGATACCCCGCGATCCGGCGGCAGCAGGCGCTCAACCGCGCCCGGTGCCGCGCGTAGGAACGGTCGTCCCGCGGCATCGCGCCGGCGTGCGCGTTAGACGAAACGGCCCACCGCATCGCGGACCGCATCCGTGAGCGACTCGACGACGGCAGGATCGTCTCCCCAAGCGCCGATGACCGTGACGGCCGCACCCGTGTCTGCAGCAGCCCGCTCGGCTGCGTAGCGCACGTCTATGAGTGTCGCGAGCGTCTCCGTCGGATAGGTGACCGGGACGATGACGAGCGTGCGTGCACCGACCGCCGTCGCGTGGCGGACCGCCTCGGCGATGTCCGGCTCCTCCAGCCACAACCACGCGCGCTTGATGCGACCGGCGGCCACTCCTGCACGGACCAGCTCCGACCTCACGCGCTCGATGAGGAACGTCATCTGCTCCCGGTACTCCTGCTGGGAGCGCTCCTGTTCCCAGGGGTCGCCTTCGGAAATGAGGACCACGCCGTCGCTCGAGCGGTCGCCCCCGAGCTCGGACACGATCCGCTGGGCGATCATCGTGCTCAGATGCTCGGACGCCCACAGCGGGACGGCCGTCTCGACAGCGACCCCCGCTGCGGCGAGAGCCGGTGTCGGCACCTCTTGGAGCGCTTGCTCGAACGCCGGGGACCACGCCGCTGACAGGGGAGCGACGACAAGTCTGCGGCAGCCACCCGCAACGCTTCGTGAGACCTCCTGCGCCAGCGACGGGCCTCCCGTGCAGAACGCGGCGGAGACCGTGATGGCGGTCGCATCCTCCAACCCCGCGAGTCGCGACTCGAGTGTGGCTGCGATCCCACGGACAGCACCGCGGGCGGGGCTCGTCCCGATGCGGTGGTAGCGCGACCGCTCGGACGCGTAGATCAGTGGACGCGCCACTTCGGGAGGAAGGTCGAGGTCGTTGGCGCCGAACCGCCCAAGTCCCGCCGTGACCGCAGCCGGGTCGTAGCTCTCAGGTTCGGCGTCTGCGAGGAGGATGACGTGAGTGCCCGGAGAGGCCGGCGCAACCGCTCCGTCGAAGACGGGGCCGCGCCGCTCGGGCCGTGAGCCGAGAATGGATGCGTAGAGTGCGAACCCGCCCGCAGCGGCGCCCATCGACAGCGCGACGGCTGCTATGAGACCGTCGAAACGGTGCGCGGCCCCCCAGATCAGTGCGCATGCGAGGGTGTCCGTCACCGCCGCGAGCGTCCCCACCGCGAAGCAGAGCGGGATCCACCGGCGCCGCACGACAAGAGCCGCGCACACGGCGGCCCCGCCCGCGACACTCGCGATCAGGGCTGTCGCCCACGGCCCGAACTGCACGCGCACCTCCCACCGATCGGAACGTCACCCGATGTCATGCCCGTCGACAGCGTCGAAGGAACCGACGGCGGCCCGAAATGGCGGATCATTCGATGCCGGGGCCCGACCACGTCTCGGGCAGGTTGACGTACCTCAGGAGCATCGAGAGCGCCTCGTCGACGATCTCGTCCTTGTCGACCGCGTCGCTCGCTTCGAGGCACGTCTTCATCGAGTGCCCGATGATGAGGAGGCCCACCCGGTTCAACGCGGACTTCGCTGCCATGACCTGCGTCAGGACCTCCTGGCAGTCCTTCTCCGCATCGACCATGCTCTGAAGGCCGCGGATCTGGCCCTCAAGACGCTTCAGGCGGTTCTGGATGGCGCGCCGCTCGGCGAGAGCCGTGGCCGACGGATCGAGGGGGGTGGTTGACGCGCTCATTGCGGCCTCCTTGGGCGAGCGGTAAAGTTGCGCCCTGTACGTTGTGACGATCATACCCTCGGGGGGTATCGCGCCTCAAGCGTTCTCCGCAATGCAGGCCGGCGCGGAACGAGGGGGTTGGTGGCATTCCGGGGGAGACGGGGGAGATGTGGCGAACGCGGGCGCAGGCGTGGTGACGGCGCACCCGACGCGCGGTTACCTGCTGGCGGTGCTGGCCGCCGCTGGATGGGCGGCCGGTGGGCTGACGGCCAAGTGGCTGTTCGTGACAACGGGCGCCGAGGTCGACCCGGCCGTGCTGTCGGGCGCCAGAGCGGTGATCGCGGCCGCGATGCTGTTCGCCTACCTCGGACTGTTCCGCAGGCGCGAACTACGCGTGCAGGCCCGCGACATCCCGTTCCTCGCGGTCTTCGGAGTACTCGGCCTCGCGGCCGTCCACTTCACCTACTTCGCCACCATCCGTCTCACCAATGTGCCCACGGCGATCCTGCTCGAGTACCTGGCCCCGATCCTGGTGCTCGCCGTGTCGGTCCTCGCGCTCGGTGAGCGTCTCACTTGGGCGTTGCCGGTGGGCGTGGCCCTGTCGATCACGGGATGCGCGCTGATGGTGGGCGCCATAGGAGGGGCGGGCCTCAGCGTCTCCGCTGCAGGGATAGGATGGGGGCTCGCCTCGGCCGTCTTCTTCGCCTTCTACACCGTGATGGGCAAGTACGCGGCGCCGCGCTTCTCCCCGTGGACGCTGCTCACGTACGGACTCGGCTTCGCAGCCCTGTTCTGGCTGCTGTGGCTGGGCGGACCGGCATCGATCCTGAAGATGTTGTCGGATCCGACACGTCTCGCGGCGGTGTCGGTGATGGCGCTTCTCAGCACGGTCGTACCGTTCGGTGCGTTCCTGACCGCGCTCCACCACATCGATGCGACCAAGGCCAGTATCACGGCGACGCTCGAGCCCGTCCTAGCCGGGGTGGGGACCTATCTGATACCGGCCCTCTACTCGCCCCTGAGTCCTCTGCAGCTGGCCGGTGGCGCTCTGGTGCTCGCAGCGGTCGTGGTGGCTCAGGTGCCGCAGTTGATGGCGCGTCGCCGGGTGGGGTCGCAGGAGCCAGCGGGACTGCCACCCGCCGTCTGAATGTGGAGCTGGACCGGTTGTAGGTGTCCGGGGCTCCAATCGGGGATAATGGGGCCGTACCCGCGTGCAGCGCGCACCGGCGCCGCGGAACCGTCAGGAGTGTCATGGATCTGCAGCAACGCCCCGATCTCAGGCAGAAGGTCACGCTCTCCCCGCAGGTCTACCAGGGGCTGAGCATCCTCGCCATGCCGATCGCCGAGCTGCAGACGCTCGTTGAGACGGAACTGCTGGAGAACCCGGTACTCGAGCTGGACGAGTTCGAGGAAGCGCCCGAAGAGGAGCGCGCCGAGGAGGCGGAAGAGGACGACCGCAGCTGGGACGAATGGCTCGATCAGTATGCCGAGCTCGACTCCTCAGAACCGGTGGTGCCGCGGGATCCCGACGCCGAGACCTCGAGCACCGAAGACTACGTGGGCTCGGTCCAATCGTTCGGCGATTACCTTGAACAGCAGCTCGCCATGATGAGTCTCACGGAAGAGGAGGCCCGCGCCGCCCGCGCGATCGTCGGCTCTCTGGATGGCGACGGCTTCTTCTGCGTGAAGTTCGAGGAGATAGCGCAGATCTCCGGTACCGATGTCGCCACCGCCGAGCGTGCGCTGAAGGTCGTTCAGCAGCTCGACCCGCCGGGGGTAGGCGCTCGTGGGCTCCCCGAAGCGCTCAAGATCCAGCTCGACTACCTGTCGATCGACGAGCCGCTCGTGATCAAGATCGCCGAGTGCTACCTGGATGACATCGCGGGCAGCCACTTCCGCAAGGTTGCGCGGGCCCTTCGGGTGGACGAGGCCGAGGTGCGCCGTCTCGTGGAACTCCTGCGCCAGCTGAACCCGCGTCCCGCCGGGGCGTTCTCACCGGGTCCGTCGCCCGGCTACATCGTCCCCGACGTCACCCTGCGACGGTTCGAGGACGGATGGGTCATCATCCCGAACTCGGACGCCGTTCCCACACTGCGCATCTCGACCAAGTACCGCTCGCTCTTGCGGGTCGGTGCTCCTGCCGATGCAGAGACGGTGCGTTACCTGAAGGACCACATCCGCTCGGCGGAGGCGTTCATCCGTAACGTCGACCGGCGCAAGGACACCGTGAGCCGTATCGCTGAGATCATCCTCGACGTGCAGCACGAGTTCTTTGACGACGGCAAGGGCCCTCTGCGTCCGCTGAGGCTCGAGGATGTCGCCGTCGAGATCGGCGTGCACCTCTCGACCGTGAGCCGCGGCGTGACAGGCAAGTACATGGCAACGCCGTACGGCATGTTCGAACTCAAGCACTTCTTCTCCGGCGGGTACCGGACCTCCACCGGGATGGACGTCGCGTCCACCACCGTAAAGGCCAGGTTGCGCGACATCCTGACCGGAGAGGATGCCGCCCGGCCGCTGTCGGACCAACGCTTGGCGGACCTGCTGAGCGAGGAGGGGATCCCGGTGGCGCGCCGCACGGTCGCCAAGTACCGCGAGGAGCTCGGCATCGAGCCGTCGTGGGCGCGGAAGCGGCGCTAGATGCCCCTGAGACTCACGACGCGAGCACTCTCTGATCCTCAGGACGCGGCGGCCGCCGAACGCGGGCGGCGCCTGCGCGACATCCTGGTCATCGCCTCGATGCTGGTAGTGATCACCGCTCTTCACACTTTCACCGGCCCTTCAGCGGGCTCGGCGGACTACCACGACTTCTACCGCCGCCTCTACTACATCCCGATCCTGTATGCGGCGTTCGTGTTCGGCGTGCGGGGCGGCCTGCTCACCGCTGTCGCCTCGGCTCTGCTGTACGCGCCCTACGCCCAGCCGGTCGGCGACAAGCTCTTCGGACTGGTGGTCGACGACTGGCTCGAACTCGTGATGTACCTCGTCATGGGCGTCTTGTTCGGACGCCTGCGCGACCTGGAGGAGAAGCAGACGCGCGAAGTGCGGCAGGTGTCCGCCCGGCTCGAGGACGCGTACCTCTCCTTGGAGGAGCGGGCGGTGCAGCTCAAAGCGGCGCAGAGCTACTCGCAGTCGATCCTTCGCTCCGTGACGTCAGGCGTCGTCACCGTGGGCCCGGACATCTCGGTCGCGACGCTGAACCCGGCAGCCGAGCGCATCCTCGGGATCGGCGAGGAGATGACGGTGGCGCGACCGCTCGAGACGGCGTTCAAAGACGATGGCGGCCTCACGCAGGACGTCCGCAAGGTGCTGGACGGCCGGAGCCCGCGAACGCTCAGGGACGTGCGCCTGGTGACCAACGCCGGCAAGATCGTGCATGCGCAGGCGTCGGTGTCGCGGATGCGGGACGTCGGCGGGCGCAAGCTCGGCGCCGTTGTCACGATCGAGGACGTGTCCGACGTCAAGGCGCTGACCGAGCAGCTCATCCGAGCCGACCGTCTGGCCGCGCTCGGCGAGCTGACCGCGGGTGTGGCGCACGAGGTCCGCAACCCCCTGGGCATCATCCGGGCATCGGTGCAGCTCATGGAGGATTCCGAGTGCAACCGAGAGCGCGTCAGCGGCGCCGCCCAGGTCATCAAGCAGGAGATCGACCGGCTCGACCGCGTCATCAAAGCGCTGCTGGACTTCGGACGCCCCGCGGCGCCGACGATGCGCCCTGTGGCCGTCGCGCAAGTGCTTGAGGACGTCGCGCTCTTCTCGCACACGTTCGCCACGCGCGCTCGCGTCGACGTGATCGAGCGCTATCAGGCCGACGTTCCGGAGGTCATGGCGGATCCGGAGCAACTCAAGCAGGTGTTCGTGAACCTGATCAGCAACGCCGTGCAGGCGATGCCCGGGGGCGGTACGCTGAGCATCGAGACCGGGAGTGAGAACGGATTCGTGTTCATCCGTTTCACCGACACCGGCGCCGGGATCCCGGCGGACGTGTTGCCCAAGGTGTTCGACCCGTTCGTGTCGACGCGCGACGACGGGACCGGGTTGGGTCTGACCATCGTCCACCGCATCGTGGACGACCACGACGGCCACATGGAAGTCACCAGCGAGCAGGGGACCGGGACCGCGTTCACGGTCTGGCTCCCGGCCATCCAGTAGCAAGGAAGAGGTCCTCATGCCGAAGCGGGTGCTGATCGCCGACGACGAGAAGAACATGCGATGGGTGCTCGGGGAGTCGTTGGCCGGCGAGGGCTACGAGGTCATCGAGGCCACCGATGGCAAGGAGGCGCTCGCCGCCGTCGAGGAGCAGCATCCGGACCTCATGGTGCTCGACCATAAGATGCCGTCGCCCGACGGCATGGAGGTCCTGCGCCGCATCCGCGCGAACGGGGAGACGTTCCCCATCATCATGCTGACGGCACACGGCAACGTCGCCACCGCAGTGGAAGCGATGAAGGCGGGCGCGACCGAATACCTCACGAAGCCGTTCGACCTCGCGGAGCTCAAGCTCCGCATCGACAAGGCGATCCGCATCTCCGAGTTGTCGGCGGAAGTCGAGCGGCTGCGCGAAGAGTTGGACCGTGATTGGGACGTGGAAGGGTTCATCGCTGCGGACTCCCGCATGCTCGAGATCCTCTCCACGGTCGAGAAGGTCGCTCCGACCAACGCTACGGTCATGATCTACGGCGAGTCGGGCACCGGCAAGGAACTCATCGCGCGTGCCATCCACCGACTGTCCCCCCGCTCGGGCAAGCCGTTCGTGGAGGTTCACGCGGGAGCGCTGCCCGAAACGCTGCTCGAGAGCGAGCTTTTCGGCTACGAGAAGGGCGCGTTCACGGGCGCGGTCACCGCGAAGCCCGGGCGCTTCGAAATGGCCAACGGCGGAACGCTGTTCCTCGACGAGGTGGGGGACATCTCCCTCGGCGTTCAGGTGAAGCTGCTGCGTGTCTTGCAGGAGCGCAGATTCGAGCGCCTCGGTGGTACACGGTCCATCGACGTTGATGTGCGCGTGGTGGCCGCCACCAACCGCGACCTCCAGCAGCTCATCGCCGAAGGGGCGTTCCGTGAGGACCTCTTCTACCGCCTGAACGTCGTGCCGATCACGCTCCCTCCGCTGCGCCAGCGCCAGGGCGATGTGCCACTCCTGGTCGCGCACTTCCTCGACAAGTACAAGGCCGGCGGCAAGACGATCAGCAACGACGCTATGCAGGCGCTGGTCAACTATCCGTGGCCGGGCAACATCCGCGAGCTCGAGAACACGATCGAGCGGATCGTGATCCTTTCGGCGAACGACGAGGTGGGGCTCGACGACCTGCCCGCAGAGGTCAGGGTCGGTTCGGCGCCCACGAGCATGCGTCTTCGCGGATTCGAACTTCCGGAGGACGGTTTGGACCTCGAGGAAGTAGAGATGCACTTCATCGAGCAGGCGCTGGAGCGCACGAATGGCAACGCCGCGAAGGCGGCGAAGCTGGTCGGCCTCACCCCCAAGACGTTCGAGGCGCGCGCCCAGAGACTCGGTCTCGTCTAGCCCAGCCCCCGCATCCCGCTGACCTCGCCCTTTGGCACATCCCTTGCACCTCTGTGCGCGGGGCACGGCTCCGCGAGGGCAGGAGAGGCGATGGATGACGGGCACTACCGCAAGCGACTGATCTCCTTTGTGGGGCTGCTCGCGGGCGCCCTTGCCATCGGGTTCCTCGTCGTGACACTCGCTCCGGCCGGCCGTGCGCTCATCGGCGGCCCGGGGTCGATGCTCGGGTGGGCGCTCCCGCTCGTCTCGCTGTTCGTGATCGTCGCGATCACGTGGTTCCTCATCGCGCGCGACTCCCGGGACACGCCCGACGATGTCGCGCGCTACGTGTCCTGCTGGTCGTGCGGTCATTCCATCCAGAGCGAGTGGCGTTTGTGCCCGTATTGCGGCGCAGAGCTGCGCGCGTGGTCGCCCCCGAACGGGAGCCTCGACCGAACCTGAGCCCCGGTCCGCACAGGGACTGCCCCCGTCGCGATATCGCGGACGTTCGCGCGCCTGGGGTAGTATCGATATCGTGTCGGCCTGTCTGATGGCCGGGAACCGCGAAGGAGCATTCGATGTCTGATGTCGCCACCGCACGTCTGCGCACGACCGGCCTCCACTGCCAGTCATGCTCGATGCTCGTCCAGATGGAGCTTGAGGATGTCGCCGGCGTCGTGTCGGCGGCCTCTGACTTCCGCACCGGCATGACCGACGTCGAGTACCGTCCTGACGAGGTCACCGTCGACGATCTGATCGCAGCGGTGGTCCGTGCCGGCTACGGCGCGGAAGCGGCCTGACACCACCACCTGTCCGCCGCACCGCGGAGCGCGTCCGCTGGTGCGAGCAGGCATCGAGCGCGGGGGAGGCCGAGTGATCGCTGGCGTCGGTTTCGGTGCCGCTTTCGTCGCGGGCCTCATCTCGTTCGTATCGCCCTGCGTCCTGCCGATGGTCCCCGGCTACGTCTCGTTCCTTGCAAGTGTTTCCGGTACGCGGACCGGGCACGACCGATCGTGGGCGCTCGTTCGCTCGGCGCTGCTGTTCGTGGCCGGGTTCAGCGCTGTGTTCATCGTCCTGGGCTCGACAGCATCGGTACTCGGTATGGCGCTGGCGCCCTACCGAGCGACGCTGAGCCGCGTGGCCGGACTCGCCGTGCTCGTCTTCGGGGTGATCATGCTCGGCGTCGTGCGTATCCCGGGCCTGTATCGCGAGGTGCGCATGGACCCGGCCCTCGCACGCGGCCACGGCGTGTGGACAGCGCCGGCGCTGGGTGCAGCGTTCGCCTTCGGATGGACCCCCTGCGTCGGGCCGGTGTTGGGCTCGATACTCGTACTCGCCGGTTCCGGCACGAGCCTCGTCTCCGGTGCGCTGCTGCTGGTCTCGTACTCGCTCGGGCTCGCGGTGCCGTTCGTGCTCTTCGCCGTGTTCCTGGGAAGGCTCACGCCTCTTCTGACGTGGCTGCAGCGGCACTCGGTGGCGGTGTCCCGGGCGGGGGGCGCGGTACTCGTCGTGTTCGGTCTGCTGCTGCTCACGGGGACGCTGCCTCTCGTGACGTCGTTCGTGGCCCGGATCGTCCCGCTCCAGGGCGGCTGACCGCTCACCCCTCCCTGCTGCCGCTCGACGGAAGCCTGACGCCCGTACGCTTCCGTGGGTGTCGCATCGGGACATCGGGGGTAGACAGCAACGGAGCGGAGTTCTTCCGATCCGAGACACAAACGAGGTCGATGTGCTGAAGGTTACGGACCGGCCGGACGCCGACGCGTGCATCCTGCGCGTCGAAGGCGATTTCGACAGTGAGAGCGTCCCGAGCGTTCGGGACGCCATGGACGCGGCGTTGAGCGACGGCTACGAAAGCATCGTGCTGGACTTGGAGGGCGTCGAGTATATGGACTCGTCGGCTCTGGGTTTCGTCATATGGGCGGACCGGCGCCTTCAACCGGTCTCGGGAACCCTCGCCCTCGCCGGCGCGAACGCGGATGTCGCCCGAATCCTCGAGTTGGCCGGCCTCATCGGAGTGGCGCCCTCGGTTTCCGTTGCTCCCTCCATCGAGGAGGCGTTGGCGGCGCGAGTCCGCGACGGCCGCCACATCGGTCCGCTGTGGGCGGAGTCGTTCGAGTTCCCTGCCGAGGTCAGCCATATGTCGGCCGCACGCGCCCGGGTCGCCGAGATCGTTGCCCCGCTCGGCCTCAACGAGTCGGCGATCTTCGACATCAAGGTGGCGGTCGGTGAGGCGCTCGCCAACGCGGTGAGGCATGGGTCGCCCCGCGGGCCGAGCGACATCGTGGGGGTCGAGGTGCGCGCCTACCCGGAGCACGTCGACGTGGTCATCTCCGATAGCGGTTGTGGCTACGACGGTGTCCCGCCGGTGAGCCATGACACGTTCGCTCCGAGCGGCCGTGGCGTTCTGTTCATGCGCGCGCTCATGGACGCGGTCGAGTTCCGGCCTTCCGCCGGCGGCGGCACCGACGTGCTGCTCGGCAAGCGCAGGGTCGCGACCGCGTAGGCCGCTCGTACCCCTCGTTGCGGCGCGCATGGTGGCAGCGGCCGCGTGGACCGGCTGTCCTCGAGCGCCGTTCGCACGGTTCCACGCGTTCCGTCCCGTACGGGCATGCGGTACCATCGAGAACGCAGCCTCTCTGAGGGAGAACCATGGAACTCTACGAAGCGATCCGCACCCGCCGCTCGGTCCGTGATTACGACGGCGCTGAGGTCGACCACGCCGTTCTCGAGCGCCTCGTAGCAGCGGCAGGCGCCGCCCCTTCGCCCTACAACGCGCAGCCTTGGCGTTTCCACGTCGCCACCGGTGCCACGCGCGACGCGGTGTGCGAGATCACCGCGCTGTCCACGGTCCATCTGCAGGAGTACCTCGACGTGCTGCCGCCCAGCCGGCTCGCGCAGGCTGAGCACTTCTTCGCGAGCCTCGGGGGCGCGCCTGTGGTGATCGCCGTCACCGTGCCGTGTTCCGATGATGACCTGTCCCGTATCAACGAGTACATGTCGACCGGCGGGGCCGTCCAGAACCTCATGCTCGCGGCTACCGCCGAGGGCCTCGCATGCTGCAACCTCACCTTCGCCTTCTGGGTGCGCGACAAGCTCTCGTCGCTGCTCGGGATCGGTCAGGACCGCGAGATCGTCTCGCTCGTTCTCGTCGGGCATCCCGCAGAGGTCCCGAACGACCCGGGCCGGCTCGAAACCATCGCAACCTACCTCGGATAGCGGGCGTCCGCCGTGTCATACGACGCCGTCTTCTTCGACGTCGGCAACACGCTGATCCATCCGTACCCGTCCGTCGCGGCGGTCTGTTCCGAGATCCTGGTCGCGGCCGGTCACGCTCGGCCCATCGAGGAGATCGAATCGCTTCTCCCGATGGTCGACGACTACTACGAGGACCGTTACCGCGAGGACGACACGTTCTGGACCAGCGACGAACGCGCCGCGGGGGTCTGGGTGGGCATGTATGCGCTGTTGTGCCGCCGCCTCGGACTTCCGGACGAACAAGCGCCCGTCCTCGCCCGCGCCGTGTACGACGCCTTCGGGCGATCGCAGAGATGGCGCGCGTACACGGACGTCGCGCCAGCCTTCGAGCGCCTGCGCGCCGGCGGCACGACGGTGGGCATCATCTCGAACTGGGACTCGCGGCTCGCTTCGATCCTCGACGGGCTTGGGCTGAGCGCTCTCATCGACGCCGTGGTGTGCTCCGCGGCCGACGGTCTTCACAAGCCGGATCCGCGCATCTTCGA
>JAHEXP010000046.1 GCA_023252055.1 Coriobacteriia bacterium | reverse complement strand
CGGCGCTGCCATCCCCACGAGCGCGGCCACCAGCACCGTGGACAGAAGAAGAGCCGCTGACCTGAGGCCACGGCTCTTCGTGTTCGAGATCATGTGTCCGAGCGTGCCGAATCCGGCGCACGTACCCTGCATCGCCACTCCCTTGAAGTAGGGTCCCCTGGGCGTACAGGTATGAGCATATCCGCAAACCCGTCGGCGCGCACCCTACGTGGCCGCGCGCCCTACAGCCCGCGCGCTTTGCGCGCCGCTGCCACGTCGCCGTCGGTGATGGCGAAGAACAGCCACAAGGCGTTCGCCTTGAGCACCCGGTAGAACTTCGACAGCGCGCCCGGGACGATGAGGTAGCGCCCGCGCTCCACGCCGCGCACGATAGCCTCCGCAACCACAGACGGCGGGACCGCCGCGATATTGCCGGCGACCTTGTCCGTCTCGGCCGGGCGCAGCGATTTCTCGAACGTGAGACCCGGGGTATCGGTGTCCGGCGGGCACACGACGCTCACGCCCACGCCGTAGGGGTGCAGTTCGCTGCGCAACGCCTCGGTGTAGCCCATCGTCGCGTACTTCGCCGACGAGTAGGCGGTGTAGCCGAAGATGCCCATGAACCCCGCCACGCTCGACACGTTGACGACGTGCCCGCTGCGGCGCTCCATCATGCCGGGCGCCGCCGCCCGCGCCATGTACACGCACCCGCGCCACGAGTCCATGCACGTCTCGTAGCTCTCGGGCGTCATCGACTCGAAGTAGCCTGGGATGATGACCCCCGCGCAGCTGACGAGCAGGTCGATCGCCCGGCCGCCCTCGGTGGCCTGCGCCACGATCTTGGCGGCGCCTTCCAGACTCGCGACGTCTCCCGAGACAACGGCCACGCGCTGCGCGCTGGACCGCGCGCGCGCCGCGACCGCCTCGCGGGCGGCCTCCAGCCGCGCCACGTCACGCGCCACGATCGTCACATCCGCGCCGCGCGATGCGAGCGCCTCGGCGGTGGCGAGCCCGATGCCGCTCGATCCGCCTGTGATGACCGCATGCTTGCCGATCCAGTCGACAGCGCTCACTCGCCCGTCCCTCCGTCGTCGGTCGCCGGCGCGAGCGCAGCGGCGTGCTCCTCATACAACTGAGCGGCTGAGATCTCCTCGCCGCCGCGGATGCGGTCACGGACGTCGGAGACGGCGATAGCCGCGAACAGCGGCGCGAGTGCCGCGTCGCCGAGGCCGGTGCGGCCCAGGGCGAACGCGCGGACCTCCCCGATCAGGCGCACGTACGGCCCCCACTCCCATCCGAACGAGTCCGAGATCTGCCTGCGCGCCTCGCGGGTCGCCGACGGAGCGGCGCCACCGGTGGAAACAGCGATCTGAAGACCGTCGCGACGCACGACCGAGGGAACGATGAAGTCGGAGCGCCCGGCGTCGGTGGGAACATTGATGAGCACCCGGGCCGTGCGCGCATCCGCCACGACCGCCGCGTCGGTGTCCCCGGACCCGCTGGCCGCAACGACGATGAACGCGCCCTCGAGGTCACCGGTGGCGTAGCCGCGGCTCTCAACGGTGAGCAGTCCGTCAGCCTCCATGCGGAGGATCTCGGGCGAAACCGCCGGGGCTATCAGCACGACATCGGCCCCATGCGTCACGAGCGCCTTCGCGGCACGCTCGGCGGCGGGGCGCGCGCCCACGACCACGGCGAGCCTGCCCGCTACGTCCAGCAGTACGGGATACGGGTGCGGATCCTGCTGCGGGGTGTCGTCGTCGCTCATAGCCCGGGGACGGCGAAGATGTGGAACCCGGCCGGAACGGTGCGCGCCACGATGGAGAGCGCGATGACGAAGACGGCGCCCACGAGCGCGATACGCGCCGCGGTCCGCGCGGACATGTTGCGTGCGTAGTGGAGATACAGGTACGCCGCATAGATCGCCCACACCACACCCGACAGGATGATGCGCGGATCCGCCCACCACATGCTCACGTCGGTCTCAAGGGCCCGCAGGATGCCGAGCAGGAGGCCGGCCGAGTACGCCGGGAAAGCGAACGCGACCGCCCTGCGGGCGACGAGGTCGGTCTGCCCGAGCGACGGCAAGCGCTTGAACAGCGTGGAGGTCCGGTGCCCTTTCAGTTGGGCCTCGAGCCCGAGGTAGGCGCCGGACGCAGCCGCCCCCACCAGGAACCCGGCGTTCGCGAACACGATGAGCACCACGTGCACGATCACGCGCCAGTTCTCGAGCAGCGCGAGTTCCGCGGGCGGCGGAGGGGTCACGGGCAGGCCGGCCCCGATGATCTGGGCGACCACGAGCAGCCCGAGCGCCACCGGCACGAGCACCGTCCCGTACACCTTGAGGTGTATCAGGTGCTCGACCACGAAGTAGACGAGTACGAGCGCCCACGCCGCGAGCACCATCGAATAGGGGCCCCAGAGCCGCGAGCCCTCGACCGCACTGGAATGCAGTCCCACGGACGCGGTCAGGAACAGGAACGCCGCTCCGGTGAACAGCGTCGCGTAGAACGAGAACGACGCGCGCTTCGACAGGAAGTGATAGGCGTAGAGGATCGTGGCGCATGCGAGCATCGCCATCGTCACCCACATCGTGAGTCCCTCGAGGAACCGCAGGCTCACAGGTCAGCCACCCTTCCCGCCGCCGAACGTTACAGACGTGCCATGAGCTATGCGCGCTTCGCCAGGGTGTCCTCGACGAGAACGAGCTGCTTCTCGAGCTTGCCGATGCGCGACAGGGCGAAACCGACGTAGACCATCAGGCCCAGCCACAGGATGCCGTAGGCACCGAGCACGTACGGCATCGACGGGACTACGAGCTGGTAGATCTGAGCGAGGACCGGATCCATGGTGTGTGGCCCTTTCTAGTCTTCGAGAGCGGCCTTGAGCGCTTCGATGCGCTCCTTGACCCGCTCTTCACGGTAGCGGAGTTGGTAGATGACGTAGCCGAACAGCAGCATGCCGGCCATGCCGAGCAGGAACGCGGTGAGCTGCAGGCCGTCGAGGCCGCCGCCCGCACGGAGCACGACCGGGTGCGAGCCGGACGGCACGATGCGCGTGATGGCGAAGGACAGCGGCGCGTCGAGGAACGCGATGATCCCGAACACCGCCGCGTAAACGGCGCGCTTCTCCTCGTCCTCGACGCTCGCGCGCAGGACGAAGTAGCCGATCACGAGCAGCAGCATGATGAGGTAGGTGGTGAGCCGCGGCTCCCACGTCCACCACACGCCCCACTCGACGCGCGTCCACAGGTCGCCCGTGAGCATCGTCAGCAGCGTGAAGATGAGGGTGACCTCTGTAGCGATGCGGGCCTTGGTGTCGAACTTCCGCTCGCGAGTCTGCAGGAAGCGGACGCCGTAGTAGGCGGTGAAGAAGAACACCGCGAAGCTGGCGATGGCCACCGGCACGTGGAAGTAGAAGATCTTCTGGCTGAACAGGATGGGGTTGGCGATCAGCTTGCCGCCGATCACGCGGCCGGCGGTGTCGAGCGACATGTCCGCCAGCACCGGCGCGGTGAAGAACCACGCCAAGATGAAGTCGGCCAGCGTCAACACCGCTGCCGCGGCGAGCGCCCACCAGGTGAGTTTCCGTGCGTTCACTCCGCGCCCTTCTTTCGGTGTGCGGCCCGCGGGTCTCCCCGCGGGTGTGCCGCGAACGTGCGGCCTACGGCGCCCTATGCGCCGATGACGAACTCGTACAGCCCGAACGCCGCAAGCAGCATTATCGCATCGTAGCCCGCTGCCAGCGCGATGTCGCGCCAGAACTCGGCGAAGTAACCGGGATTGCCCAGCACCGCCGCCGATGTCGCCCCGACCGCCGCCAGGAGAAGCGGGAACATCACGGGGACGAAGAGCACCGCGAGGATGAAGTCACGGCCACGCGTGTTCACGGAGATGGTCGCAAGCAGCGTGCCGACGCCGGCGATACCCACGGATCCCACGACGAGCGCGATCGGGATCATCCACCACGCGCCGCCGAGCGGCCGGTTGCTCAGGAACATCACGAAGAACAGCGGGATCGTGAGCGCCTGCACGATGAGCAGGAAGATCAGGTTGCCGGTCGCCTTCGCGAAGAAGATGACCGGACGGTCGACCGGGGACAGCAGCAGCGCCTCGAGGCACCCCTGGTCCTTCTCGTGCACGAGCGAGCGGTTGAGGCCCAGCATCGAGGTGAAGACGAACGCCAGCCACAACAGGCCCGCGGCAATGAGGCGCACGTCGAAGCCGCTGCCCGACTGGGACAGCGCGATCTGGTAGATGACGAGCGTGAGCAGCGTGTAGAGGCCCATCGAGGTGAGCATCTCGAAGGTGCGCAGCTCCATGACGATGTCCTTGCGCAGGATCGCCTTGAACTGCCGCCACGACGACGACGGGTTGCTCGACACAGAAGCGGTGGTCACAGGAGCGTCGGCCACGTCAGGCCACCCCCAGCCCGACGATGGAGCGGTACTCGGCGGCGAAGCGCTCGTCGTCGATGTCGGCCTTCTCGTCGAACCTCACGACGCGGCCCTTCGCGAGAATCAGCGCGTGGCTGCAGAGCTCGAGGCCCTTGCCGAGATCATGGCTGACCATCACGAACGTGTGCTGGCTGCGCACTTGGGCGATGAGGTGGTCGAGGATGTCCATCGCGTGCGGATCGAGCCCGGAGTACGGCTCGTCGAGGAATATCACGTCCGGGTGGTGCAGCAGCGCCCGCGCGATCGAGAGTCGCTGGAGCATGCCGCGGGAGAACGTGCGGACCAGGTCGAACCTCCGGTGCGACAGCTCTACCGAGTCCAAGAGCTCGCGTACGCGTCCCGCAGGGTCCTCGACGCCGTACATCTCCGAGAAGAACAGTAGGTTCTCCTCCGCGGAGAGGTCCGGGTACAGCAGCGGGTTGTGGGAGATGAGGCCGATGCGGTTGCGCAACTGCACCGCGTCCTTGACCACATCGAGGCCCAGCACCCTCGCCGTTCCCGAAGAGGGGTTCTGCAGCGTGGTCAGTGTGCGCAGCAGGGTGGTCTTGCCCGCGCCGTTCGGCCCGAAGATCGACAGGAACGCGCCCGTGGGAAGGTCGAATGTCACGCCGTCGAGGGCCTTGCGCGCTCCGAAGATGCGCGTCAGGCCCTCGACCTCGAGTGCGGATGCGGTGGCGTCGCTCAACGGCTCGCCTACGCCGCTTTCTTCTTCTTGGGCGCGGGCACCACGGCGAGCGGGATCTCCTTGCGCGGCCACGACGCGATCGCCGTGCCGAGGATCAGCAGGATGAAGCCGGCCCATGCCCACGAGATGAGCGGGTTGATCTTCACGTCGAAGGTGAGCCCCGTGGCGTCGCCGTTCTGGAACGCGACGAACACGTCGCGCAGGATCTCCGAGTGCACCGCCGCGTTCAGGCGCGCGTTCTGGCCTTCGGCACGGTTCGCCAGCTGAGTCACCATCGGGTTCAGACGCTCGACGAGCACGCCGCCCTTCATGAGGTCGACCGCCACGCGCTGCTGGACGTCACCGTTGGACAGCGTGGTGGAACTGACCCCTTGGAACACGACCTCGTACGCGCCGACCGCCTGCTTGGCGCCGACCTGGTTCGGGATCGTGAACTGAACGTCCTTCACATACATCGACGAACCGATCAGGCCGACCAGGACGATGCCGATGCCGAGGTGCGCCAGGTAGCCGCCCGACTGCGTCCGCGACTTGAATACGATGTTGCCGAACGCCACCAGTGGGTTCTCACCGCGTGCGGCGGCGCGCTTGCGCGAGCCGTCGACGAACAGGTAGATCGGCAGCGCGATCGCAAGACCGGCGATGATCAGGCCGATGATGCTCTCGATGTGGTCGAGCGGCGCCTGGATGCCGGCGAGCGCCGGCAGGCCCTTGGTGCTCGTCGTGTAGTTCGGCAGCAGGGTGGTCGCCCAGATGGCGAGCAGGCCCGCGGACAGAACGGCGCCACCCGCCAGCGGCCACTTCGCGCGCTTCCAGAACGCTTCCTTGCCGGTGCTTCCCCACGACAGGATCGGGCACACCGTCATGAGCAGCACGTAGAAGATGCCGATCGGACGGGCCAGCAGGTCGAAGGAGGCACCTGAGAACGTGGGGCCCTTCACGGCGGGAGACATCGTGAGTCCGGCGACCAGCAGGGCCGAGAACAGCATCAGCAGGTTGTTGAAGTAGTACGAACCCTCTTTCGACATCAGCGAGGTGAAGTCGTCCTCACCCTTGAGCATGTCGGAGCGCAGCACGACCATGAGCGCCGGCACCAGCAGGCTGATGATCATCATGCTCAGGAACAGCACGAGCGAGGGGATGTCCTGCCCGAAGGCATGCACCGACTGGATGACGCCGCTTCGCGTGATGAACGTGCCCAGCAACACGAGCACGAACGTGATCGCGGACATCATCACGGCCCACTTCTTGAACGCGCCGCGGCGGCGGTAGGCGGTGAAACTGTGCAGCAGGCCCACGCCGGTCAGCCACGGCAGAAGCGAGGCGTTCTCCACCGGGTCCCAGGCCCAGTAACCGCCCCATCCCAAGACGACGTACGCCCAGATGGCGCCCAGACCGATGCCGATGCCGAGGCTCAGCCACGAGAAGACGGTCACGCGGTCGACGATCTCGACCCACTTCTTCGACCCGTCCTTGGCGAACATCGCGCCCAGCGCGAAGGCGAACGGCACCGTGAGGCCCGCGTACCCGATGAACAGCGTCGGCGGGTGCAGGATCATCGCCCAGTGCTGCAGGAGCGGGTTCATGCCCTGCAGCGCGAACTCGCCCACGAGCTTGCCGGCCGCGTCGACCGCACCGGCCGGAGCGGCCTTGAACGGGTTGTTCGTGTCGATGAACAGCGCGACCAGGAAGAAGATCTGCACGAAGTTCATGACCGCGAGGCCGAGGTTGGACACCGCGTCGGTGATCGAGATGCGGCGCCATGCCATGAACGCGGTGAACCCGGACAGCAGCCACGCCCAGAACAGCAGCGAGCCCTCACGCCCGGCCCACAGCGCGGAGACGCCGTAGAGCCACGACAGGCTCGACACGTCACGCGAATGGTTCTCGATGACGTAGAGGAACGAGAAGTTCTTGCTGAGCAGCGCGACGAGCAGGAGCAGCGTCGCGAGCGAGGTCGATGCGAAGACGATCAGGGTGCCGATGTAGCCGGCGTTGGTGAGCTTCTCCCCGTCCTTCGGGCCCGATGCATGTCCGAAGACGAGCAGCCCGATGGAGAACAGGGCTGCGAAGAGCGATATCCCGAGGAGGAGCTGTCCGAGTGTGGTCATGGGCTGTCCGTTGACCTTCCCAAGTCGGCGGCGGGCGCGTGCGCCCCGTGCGGTCGTTCGAGATGGTGCGGGACTACTTCGTTGCGATCGCCACGTCGGTGGCCACGAACACGCCGGCCTCGAGCTTGCCGAACACCACGACTTCTACCCCGTCCTTGGTGCCCGCGGGCATCGTGCCGGGGAACGCCACGGGGGCGGAAGCGCCGGTGCCGTCCGCGTTGGTGGCGATGACGAAGCGCTGCGCCGCGCTCGCGTCCTTGAGCGTGCCGGCCTTCAGGAAGCCCTGAACGCGGATCGGCGTGTCACTCGGCGCCGCCAGCATGTCGGCGATCTTGGCGGCGTCGGACTTCGTCTGGTACTTCGACGGGCACTTCGTCAGCATGTCGTTCGCTTTGATGGAGCCGAGCTTGTCGACGGTGCCGGTGAGGATGGCGACGGTGTCGTTGCCGAACGTGTTCGGCGCGCTGCCGTCGTAGACGACCTGGACCTGCGGGCCGGTCGTGGCGCCCTGGTCCTGGATCTTGAAGACCATCGGGTTCGTCTTCTTGTCCCACGAGCCGGCGACCACGGTACCGGTCACCTTCACGCGGGTCCCGACGAGCTTGTCGTTCGTGGCGACGTCCTTGACCGTCTGGCTGTACGCGCCGCCGGAGGGCAGCAGCGTGACGAGGAGAACGGCCGCAAGTATCAGGATGATCGCCGTGACGCCGATGAGGCGGTTGCGGGCGCGGTTGTTCATGGGTGCTACGTTCCTTTCGAGCTGTCGGGATGCGGGGTGCTCCGCGACCTCGCCGGGAACGGGCGCACCTCCCCTACGGGAAGACCGCCGTCCGGGGATCCGGATGGTCACAACACCGCGCACCAAGCCTGCCTGAACGGGACTGAGTGTAGCATCCGCCGTGCCTGACCCGCCACGTGCGGGCACGCTCGAGCGCAGGCGACAGACGAACGGTCAGGCGCAATTGCCCGCCGCTCGTCGGGTATGGGAGCCGCTCAGCCCTTCTGCAGCCAGATGACGTCGGGTGCGAAGCCCACCTCGCGCAGGAGCTCGAGGTAGCGCTGCGGGGCGAGCGCGGCCTTCGCGCCCTCGATCGCGACCAGCGTGGCCTCGATCACATTCGTGCCGAAGGTGCGGCCCTCGAGGCGCGGCGTGGAGGTGATCAGCAGCTCCGCTCCGGTGGAGCGCAGGAATTCGACGTCCTCGGCGGTGGTGGTGTTCGTGACGATCCACTTGCCGCGCATGTCCTTCGGCATGTACTTGCGCACGAACTTGTAGTCGCCGGTGATGATGTCGTTGTCGCGGTAGAGCTGCGCGTGCTTCGACTCGGATTCGACCTCCGTGGTGTGGTCGGCCTCCGCGGGATAGAGGAACTTGAACGGCAGCTGCGACGCGATCGGCGCCATGATGCGGCATGCCCGGATGAGCGCCGACTTCTTGTGGATCATGATCGGGATGTCGAGGGCGTAGAGCAGGTCGCCGTAGGTCATGTCGCAGCCGGCGTCGGCGAACGCCATCGCCATGCCCCATCGGTCCACGGCGCTCGTGACCAGCACGCGCTTCCCCGCGACCTGCAGGCCGAGAGCGTCCTGCATGAAGCGGACGACGTCGCCTTCGACCGCGCCTTTGAGGCCGCTGCCGTCGAGCAGCGGGGTCTTGGACACCGCGTCGCGGAACTGCTTGGCGTCGCGGAACCAGTACGTACGGTCTGCGGCGTTCAGGAACAGGTCGATGCCGCCCATGCCGAACGCGTCGACTTTGCCGTCGTAGGCGCGCAGCTTGGCCACGGCCGCCGACATGTCGCCGTCCGTGCCTTCGCGCCACATCCGCACCTGCTGGCCGAGCAGTTCCAGCGTGACCTCGTGGTCGCGCTTGGAGGAACCGATGGAGATCGAGACGACCTGCTTCATGGCGTGCTCACTCACCCTTCGCGGGAGCCGGCGCGAGGACCGCGTCCAGCAGGTCGGCAAGCTCTTCGAGGTCCACTTCCACGTCGTGCCGCAGCGGTGACTGCCCGAGCGGACGCGCGATGACCTCGCGCCCGAGGATCTTCTCGATGGCTCCGGTGCGCTTCGTGGACGCGAGGATGACGACCACGTCGAAGTCCTTGAGGTCGGCGAGTGTGTCGAGCACGAGGTTGAAGACCGCATCCGCACGGCCGGCCTCGAACCCCTCGCGCTCGGCCTGGGAGACGACCATCGACATCTCGACACCGCGCTCATCGCACACGCGGCGGACATCGGCGGAGTTGGCGACCGGGAAGGCGATGAGCGCGACTCGCTTGCCGCGCCGCACCTCTCCGAGCGTCTCGAGCCAGGAGACGAACGACCGGTCGACGCCGTGGGCGGTGGCCGCCTCGTGCTGGGTGGCGCCGCCTTCGCGGTCGGCGAGGATAGCTTCGATCTGGTCCACGAGCTTGTCGCGGCCGACGACCTTGTCCCCGATACGGTAGAACCTCATTGAGATGCTCGCCCCCGCAGTGTCCGAGAAGAATGTGCACACCGCTGTGCACAGGCGGAAGTATACGCCAGTCCGCGCACGTCCCGAGGCGTCGGCGGGTACCGGCGCGGGGCGCTCGCGCGGCGCCCCGACACCGCCTGCAACCTGCACGATTAGGGGTATCGTGTCATGCGTGGGGCGGATGCGGGGTCAGGGGCGATGCGAGGGGTGGTCCGTGGAGTGCACGCAAGACCGTGACGCGGCGCGCGAGCAGGCTGCGAAGCTGCTCGCGGCGATGGCCGAAGTGGTCGAACCGGCATACCTCGTGGGCGGTTCCGTCCGCGACCTGCTCATGGGCCGCTCCTGTCACGACTACGACTTCACCACCCCGCTGCACCCGGACGAGGTCGAGGCCCGCGTGCGCGCCGCAGGGCGTCGGCCGTACCTCGTGGGCAAGAAGTTCGGGACGGTGGCCTTCAAGCTCGAGGGCCACATGGTGGAGGTCACCACGTTCCGCGCCGAGACCTACGAGCCGGGATCGCGCCGACCGAACGTGTCCTACCTCGCCGACCTCGGCGACGATCTGGCGCGCCGCGACTTCACGATCAACGCGATGGCGATGCACGACGCCGCGGTCATCGATCCCTTCGAGGGGCAGGCCGACATCGGCGCGCGCTGCATCCGTGCCGTGGGCGAGCCCAAGGAGCGTTTCCGCGAGGACCCGCTGCGGATGCTGCGCGCCGCACGTTTCGCCTCACAGCTCGACTTCACCGTGGAGGCCGGGACCGCAGCGGCGATCGCGCACGGTGCGCACCGCATCCTGACCGTGGCGCACGAGCGCTGGATGGCCGAACTCGACCGGCTGATCGTGGGCCCGGGCGCCATCGGCGCGCTGCGGCTGCTCGCGGACACGGGCCTGATGCGCTACCTGCTGCCGGAGCTGCAGCTCCAGGTGGGATACGACCAGGACACCCGCTGGCACGACCGCACGCTGTGGGAGCACACCCTCGGCGTCGTGGCGGGCACCCCGCAGGACGTCCCGCTGCGCTGGGCTGCGCTGATGCACGACGTGGGCAAACCCTACGCGCGCTTCGAGAAGCCGGGCCGTGCGACGTACGTGGGGCACGAGCTGATCGGCGCCGAGATCGTCGAACGCACCGCGCTGTACCTGCGCTGGCCTCTCGCCCGGCGCGACGAGGTCCGGGACCTCGTGCTGCACCATCTGGAGAAGGACAGCCCGCTCAAGGCCGCCGACGATGCGGCAAAACCGCCGAAGCCCGCGGAGTAGCCGGCTCCGATCGCCCGCGCTTGACCGAGGTCAAAGCGACGCGGCTCGGGTACCAGTAGGGTGGGCTCTCAGGGGGCTTCCCGGCGGCAGGCACAGGAAGGCGGCACCCAAGGTGCGCAACTTGTTCTCGGCGTTCAAGGATCCGGTCCGGCGACCGCGGGCGATCGTGTGGACCGGCGTGGGGCTCGTCGTCTTCGTGCTCATCTACGGTGCCTCGATGGCCGCGACCTCGACCACGTGGTTCTGCAACAACATGTGCCACAACGTGCACGCCGACAACGCCAAGCAGTACTTCGCGGGTACGCACAGCGAGGTCTCGTGCATCGCCTGCCACTACCCGCCGAGCTTCGACCCGGCCCGGTTCGCCCTCGACCGCGTGGACAAGCTCCTCGACATCTATCCCACCGTCACGGGCACCTTCGAGATGCCGCTGAACAAGTACTCGCGTATCGGGCTCGAGATGCCGCAGAGCCAGTGCACCCAGTGCCACAGCTCGCACCGTCGCGTCTCCCCAACCAAGGGCCTGAAGATCGACCACGAGGTGCACTCCACGAGAGAGATCAACTGCACGGTCTGCCACAACCGCGTGGCGCACCCTGAGGTCTTCCCGCTCACGCTGCCGGGCAACGCCAAGCACGAGGACTTCATGACGATGCGCGCGTGCTTCCGTTGCCACTCGCAGGACAACACGGCGCGCAACGGATACACCGCCCCCGGGACGTGCCCGACGTGTCACACGCCCGACTTCCCGCTGAAGCCCGCGGACCACACAGCTGCGTGGCTGACGCCCGTAGGCGGAGTGAGCGCGCACTCGAAGGCCGCTGCCGATGACTCCGCGGCCGTCACCGCGGCCAGGACAGCGTGGGAGCCGATCGCGAAGGCGTTCGTGGACGAGGAGCCACGCATCATCATGCAGCTCATCGACGTGGACACCGAGCATCCGATCGACCTGCCGCCGGTGGCGACGGTGAGCCGGTGCGGGGAGTGCCACACGCAGGCTTTCTGCGACGACTGCCACGCGCGCAACGGCGTGGGCACGAAGTAGCGCCGCGGCGAGGGGCAGATCGGCGTTCGCCCCGACGGCCCCTACCGGTTGCGGCGGTAGACGATCAACAGCCCTTTGAGGGTCAGGTCGGCGTCGACGTCGGTGATCGTGTCGCACAGCGCTGACATCCGCTCGGCCAGGCCGCCGGTCGCCACCACGCGGGTCTCGAAGCCGAGTTCGGCCCACGTGCGGCGCACGAGGCCGTCGACCATCGCCGCCTGCCCGAGCACGAGCCCGGCCTGCACGCTCGAGCGCGTGTTGTGGCCGATGACAGCGCCCGGGTCCATGAGATCCACGTTGGAGAGG
>JAHEXP010000008.1 GCA_023252055.1 Coriobacteriia bacterium | reverse complement strand
ACCCTCGCCGCGGCCGCGTACACCCTGCTGCAAGAGCCCGAGTACCAAGGCGTCGCCCTGGTACTCGTGACCCAGCAGGACGCCGGTGTCGCCATCTTGGGCACGCCCCAGCCCGACCAGTCATTCCAGGCCGGACGCGACATAGTGCAGACCCAGGTCGAAGTCATCAACTCCGCTCGCATCGCAAGCCAGGTCATCGCGGACCTGCGCCTCCATGAGTCGCCCGCCAAGCTTCTGGAACGCGTCGTCGCTTCGGCGGACACGGGGACCAACAATATCGAGATCCATGCCGTCGATTCCTCGGTCAACGGGGCCACCGACCTCGCTAACGGGTTCGCCGGAGCGTACGTGGCTTGGTCTCGCGACACGCAGAGCGCCAGCATCAAGACCGCCGCCGACGACGTCCAGCAGCGCCTTTCGGCTGCCCAAAGGCAGATCGCGTCCATCGCAGCGACGGCGACGCCCTCGGTCGCGGACCAGGCCCGGCTTCAAGCCGCCCGAGACCTCTACACCTCACTGGCCGACAAGCTGGAGCAGTTGCGCATCGCGCAGCAGTTGGCTACGGGCGCGGGTACCGTGCTCGCGAGCGCCACCCCCGACCCGGTCGCCGTCTCCCCGAAGCCCGCGCGCAACCTCATGCTCGGCCTCGCCATCGGCCTTCTCCTCGGGCTTGCTGTCGCGTTCGTCGCGGACCAGCTGGATACCCGCATCAAGTCGCCCGAAGAGGCGGCCGGTCTCTACGGCGCTCCGGTGCTTGCGAACATCCCGACGGAACGGGTGAGCAAGAGCGAGTTGCAGCGGCTCACACTCACGGATCGACCGGGGAGCTCGGCAGCGGAGGCATACCGCATGCTCCGCAACAACCTGGGCTTCGTGAACTTCGACAAGGGGATCAAGACGATCCTCGTCACCTCCGCGGTGCCGAGCGAGGGCAAGTCCACTGTGGCCGCGAACCTGGCCACCGCCCTCGCGAAGACCGGGAGCAAGGTCGTGCTCGTCGTTTGCGACTTCTACCTGCCTGCGGCGGAGCGGTTCTTCGACATCGACTACGGCATCGGCCTGTCGAGCGTGCTGTCCGGAGCGAACTCGCTATCGGAAGCACTTCAGGAGCCGAAGGGCTACGAGCACCTGACCGTCATCGCCCCGGGCCCGCTGCCGCCGAACCCGAGCGAGTTGCTGGGATCCGAGGCGATGCACCGGATCGTCTCGGCGCTGCGCGAGTCCGCTGATTGGATCATTCTCGACACCGCTCCGGTGCTCGCCACCGCCGACGCGGCCGCGGCCACCGCCTGGGTGGATGGCGTGCTCGTGGTCGCGCGCATCGGAGTCACGAGGCGCGACGCTGCCCGGGCCGGGCACGAGCAACTCCACAATGTCGGAGCGCGCGTGCTGGGTCTCGCGGTCTGGGGCCCCATCGATGCGGTACACAACCGGGGCTACTACGGGTACAGCAACTCGCGCCGTGAATCCTCCTGACGCACAGGGCCGCCCCGCAAAGCGCGCGCGGTTCGGCCGGAACGTCCTGTACTCCGGCGTCTCGTGGTTCGTGCCCGCGGCGGTGGCGGTCATCGCCGTGCCCGTCACGGTGCGTGGCCTTGGAGCGGACGGCTACGGCGTCGTGGCTCTCGTCGGAGCGATCGCTGGCTACCTTGGGCTCCTCGACCTTGGCCTCGGCCGGGGCATCGTGCGCTTCCTCGCGATGTTCGTCGCGCGGAACCACGGCCGAACCACGCGGGACGCGCTGCGGCTCGTCCTGATCTGGTTCGCCGCCGTCGGGGCGTTCGGGGCGTCCGCGATGTGGTTGCTCGCCCCGTGGCTCGCCGGGCACTTCCTCAAGGTCCCGCCCGCCTTGGTGGCCGTGACCACCATCGCCTTCCGGATCGGCGGTCTCGCGTTCGCTCTGGGGATGCTCGCTTCCGTGTTCTCCCTGATACCTCAGGCGTTCCTGCGATACGACCTCATGTCAGCGCTCAACGCGGTCCTGTCCTCACTGAGCCTCGCGGGTCCCGCGGTGCTCGTCCTGATGGGATACGGGATCCTGCCGATCGTGTGGTTCAGCGTCGCGCTCAACGGCGTGGCCTGCATCGCCTGGGGAGCGGTCGGGCTTCGCCTCGTGGCGTCGCTGCCCCGGGAGGGCCCGCCCTTCTCGGAGCACCGGCGGGAGTTCATCGCCTTCTCGGCCGCCGTGGCCGCCAACAGCATCTGGACCTCCATCCAGACCGAGACCAGCAAGGTCGTGGTGGGCGTCGCCGGCGGCACCACCCAGACCACGTACTTCCAGGTACCGAACCTCATCTCCTCAAGGATCAGCGGCCTGCTGGGTAGCATGAGCACGGTGCTGCTCCCCACGGGGTCACAGCTTGTGGCGGAGGGTGAGCACGAACAGGTGCTCTCGCTCTACGAGCGGTCGTCGCGGCTCTTCTTCTTGTTGAACGCGTCGATGACCGGAGCCGTGGTGGTCTTCGCCGCTCCCCTGCTGGCGAATTGGGTGGGGCCCGTGTACGGCAGGACCGGAGGTCTTGCTTTCACGTTCCTCGCCCTCGCCGCCGGGCTCAACGCGACGAGCATGGCCGCGAGCCACCTCAACATGGCGATGGGCCGGCCGAAGGTCAACTTGGCCTTCTCGCTGATCAACAGCTTCATCAACCTCGCAACCGTCTACTTCTTCACGGTCCGGTGGGGCATCTCGGGCACCGCTGCATCCGGCCTGCTCGCGGCGGCTGCCGTTCCCTTCTTCCTGCACTACAGCCACCGCAAGGTGCTCGGCATCGGAAGCTGGCGGGTGTTCAGCGAGTGCTACGCGCGGATCACGCTCGCTGTCCTCACCGTGGGCGTCGTCTCGTGGTTCACGCTCCGGGGTCTGGCCTCGAGCCTGATCGGGACGCTCGCGCTCGTCGCTGTGGTCGGAGCGGCCGGGCTCGCCGCCTCAGCGGCCTTCGGAGCCTTCACCGCCGAGGACTGGGCGTCGCTGCGCGCCGTCCTTTCGCGCCGACCCGCACCGACGGACGGCGGGGCCGATGGACACGGGAGTCACGGTGAGTAGGACCGGCCTCACGTGGCGGATGGTCGTATGGGCGGGCTTCGTCGCGTGCTGCGCGTTCGCGATGGCGAGCGACGGCGTGCCGCCTGACGTCGGATTCGCCGCAGGGCCGTTCTGGGTGAGCATCTACGACATCCTGATCGTGGGCGCCTTCGCGTTCGCTTTGGGAGACATGCTGCGCGCCTTCACCGATCGGACACCGAGCGCCACCCGCACGGTCGCCCGCGTGCTGTTCGCGTACATGCTGTACCTCGCTCTCATCGTCATCCCGGTGGGCATGGGGTTGGGCCTCGGCCTCAACCATGTCATCCACGGCATGACCGTTCGGCTGGTTTGGTTGCTGGTCCCCACCGTCTGGGCTCTATGCCGAGACGAGCGCACGATGCGCATCGCCGGCATGGTGCCCGTGATCGCTGCCGCCGGCCTGGCCGCCTGGGGCGTGTACTTCGCCGCGACCGGCGGCGCGGGGTTCTACTACGAGTCGGGCGACTTGAGGTTCCGCGTGCTGTGGGGCGGCGCCACGCTGCTGTTCGCATGGCCGTTCGCGCTGGCGATGTCGGGAGCCGTGTCCACGCGGCTCACCGTTGCGCTCGGGGGGATCTCCCTTGTGGGCCTGGCGCTCACGAACCACCGGTCCGGGTTCGTTGCGTTCGCGCTGGTGGCGGTGTTCCTGTTGGTCGCATCGGGCAGGTGGCGCCGTGCCTTGATCTGGGCGGTTCCGCTGGCGCTCGCTGCGATCATCGTCGGCCTCTTGGCGGAGTCCCAACTCCAGCGGGTGTTCGGATACACGATCAGCGCACTGCTCGACTTCACGTCGGGCAACGGCGCGGATCGGCTGGTGAGATGGAATCTCGCTTTGCAGTCGTTCCTCAGCCGCCCGTTCAACGACTACATATGGAGCGGCACCTACTATCTTGTCCATCTGCAGGACCCCTATCCGCCTCACAACTTCGTCCTCGAGATCGCAGTGAACGAGGGGGTGGCGGGGCTTGCGTTCTACGGTGTCGTGCTGTGGACGGCGCTACGGGCCGGATGGCGCTGGATCCGCCTTGACGCTGTGATGCGTGCATTGGTGGGCTACGTGATCGCGTATCTGGCGTTCTCCGCCGCGAACGCGACCCTGTACCAGTTGGCCACGGCGCCGTTGCTCGCCGCCGCGATCGCCGGGATAGTGGTGAGGGCCGTGCAACTCCGCGCGGCCGGGCCGACGATCGGAGGCCCCGCGTGAACCACGTCCTCTGGTTCGTGAACAAGGTCCCTCTCGACGTCGCCCGCGCAGCCGGCGAGACGGGCGTCCGCGGCGGGTGGATCGACGCATACGTGGAGATCGCGCGTACCCTGCCTGATCTCGAACTGACCGTCGCGTTCCCCGATTGGACCCGACGCTCGCCGGACACGTCGATCGGCGGCGTGCGGTACGTGGGCCTGCCGACGGGAGATGACGGGAGCGCTCCAGCCCGCATCCTGACGCGATGGCGGCACGACGCGGCCCCCCGGGATCTCGTCGCGGCGGCATCGGCACTGGTACGCGCCGTCGCTCCCGACCTGGTGCACGTCCACGGCGCCGACGGCCCGTGGGGGCCGGCGCTGGCTGACTGCGGCGCGCCCGTACTCCTGTCGGTCCAGGGCTCGCCTACCGCGATCCGCGGGGTGTACTCGCGCGGCATCGATCGCCACTACGTCCGATCGCTCTCGCTGACGGACTTCCTCCGCGGGGTCGGCGGTGTCCACCGATACCTCTCGCTGCGTTCCCGGGCATCGAGCGAGGCCCGGGCGATGGCCGCGGCGAGCCACGTGGCAGGCCGGACCGATTGGGACCGTCGTCTCGCCGCCGTGATGGCACCGCAGGCGGCGTATCACCACTGCGACGAACCCCTGCGAACCGGTTTCGGGGACGCATCCTGGGACCCGCGGACGGCGATCGCGGGCCGCATCCTGAGCGTGAGCGGCCAGTACCCGCTCAAGGGGGTCGGAACACTGCTGCGCGCCTTTGCAACGTTGAGGGCGATGAGGCCGGAGACCACACTCGTGATCGCGGGCTTGCCTTCAACCTCGGAAGACGAACGTGCGGCCGTGAGACATGCGAGCGCTCTGGGCCTCGGCGGTTGCGTGACCCTGGCGGGCGAATTGGACGAGGCGTCGCTCATAGAGGAACTCCGCAGGGCGAGCGTGTGCGTCAACCCGTCACACATGGAGAACAGCTCGAACGCGCTGTGCGAGGCACAAGTCGTCGGCGTTCCTTGCGTCGCCTCCTGCGCGGGCGGGCTCGTGTCGATCGCTGACCATGGATCGGCGGCGCTCCTCGTCCAAGACGGGGACCCTGAGGCTCTCGCGGGAGCGGTCCTTTCCCTGCTCGACGACCCCGACGGCGCGATGCGGCTCGGGCAGCGGGCCAAGGCGCTCGCCGCCGAACGCCACGACCGCGAACGGATCCGCACGCAACTTTCCGGGATCTACGCGGAGATGCTCGGCGGATCCTGACGAGCCGGGACGGCGGAAGGCGCCTGAACGTGGGGTAGACTTCCGGGAGGAGGGCCAACGATGGCCTTCGCGCGCCTCGCCTCACGACCTGCGCACCAGCATAGGGGGACCAAGTGGGAGATTCCGCAGCTCAGGAGTTCGAAGGCAAGCGAATCCTCGTCACCGGAGGAACCGGTTCGCTCGGCCAGGTGCTCGTCCGCCGCCTGCTGACCGGCGTCAACGGCACGCCCGCCAAGATCATCGTCTTCTCGCGGGACGAGGCGAAGCAGCACTACATGCGCTTGAGCTTCCAGAACCAGCGCGCGGCGACCGATGAGGTCATCTACCGCAACTTCGAGCAGTGCCTGGAATTCCGCATCGGTGACGTTCGCGATTACCACAGCGTCGCGGCGGTGCTGCGCGACACGGACATCGTATTCAGCGCGGCGGCGCTCAAACAGGTGCCCACCTGCGAGTACTCCCCCTGGGAGGCGGTCCGTACCAATGTCGAGGGTGCCGAGAACATCGTTCGCGCCATCCGCGAGTTCGACCTGCCCGTGGAGACCGTCGTCGGTATCTCCACCGACAAGGCATGCAAGCCGGTCAACGTCATGGGGATGACGAAAGCGATCCAGGAGCGCGTCTACATCCAGGGGAACATGCGCCGTCCGGCGACGAGGTTCATCTGCGTCCGCTACGGCAACGTCCTCGCGTCCCGCGGATCTGTGGTCCCTTTGTTCCTCGACCAGATCGCCGCGGGTGGTCCCGTCACCATCACGACGCGGGACATGACGAGGTTCCTGTTGACTCTGGACGACGCGGTCGACACCATCTTCGCCGCAGTGCGGAGCGCTGCGCCCGGAGAGACGTACATCCCGCGTGTCCCGTCCGCGCTCATCGTCGACGTGGCGGACGCGCTGATCGCGGGCCGGGACATCCCTGTCGTCGTCACGGGCATCCGGCCCGGTGAGAAGATCCACGAGATCCTGATCTCGGAGGAGGAGTCGTTCCGCACAGTTCACGGAGCGCCCGGTTACTACGCTCTGCGGCCCATGCTCCCGGAGGTGGCGGGAGACGGGTGCCCCTCCCCCGTCCTGAGCGCCGAGTACAGCTCGGCAGACAACCTGATGGATCCCGGCGAGCTGGCCACGTACCTCGCTGCCCGCGTGCCCGAGATCGCCGACGCTTCGTACTTGGGCGCGTGATGATGCGATGAAGGTGATGACCGTACTCGGGACGCGTCCCGAGATCATCCGGCTCCGCTGTGTCATCGACGCGCTCGACGCATCGTGCGAACACCTGCTCGTGCACACCGGCCAGAACTACGACGACCGCCTCAGCAGGCTCTTCTTCGAGGAGCTCGGTCTGCGAGCGCCCGACGTCGCCATGGGGGTGCGCGGATCCGGCTTCGCAGACCAGGTCGGCCAGATCATCGCGGGATCCGGCGCCCTGATGTCGGAGCACCGCCCGGATGCCCTTCTCGTTCTGGGCGACACGAACTCGGGCCTCACCGCGATCGTCGCGAAACGCATGGGGATCCCCGTCTTCCATATGGAGGCCGGCAACCGCTGCTACGACGACCGCGTGCCCGAAGAGGTGAACCGTCGCGTCATCGACCACTCCAGCTCGGTACTCATGCCGTACACGCACCGCAGTGCGGCGAACCTCGTGAAGGAGGGCGTCGAGCGCCACCGCGTGTTCGTCACCGGCAACCCGATCAAGGAGGTCCTCGATCGCTACGAGGACCGGATCGCTTCGGCAGGCGCGCTCGAGACGCTCGGCCTGACCGCTGGCGGGTTCATGCTCGCCACGGTGCACCGCGCCGAGACGGTGGACGTCGAGCCCCGGCTGCGGTCGCTCGCCGCGTCCCTCGAGCGCGTGGCGGGCCGTTACGGAATGCCGATCGTGTGCTCGCTGCACCCCAGGACCGCCGACCGCATGCGCTCCTTCGGCGTCACGATGGACGGCGTGCGCTTCGTCGAACCGCTGGGCCTGTTCGATTTCGTGGCCCTTGAGAAGTCCGCGTTCTGCGTGCTCAGCGACAGCGGGACGGTGCAGGAGGAGTGCTGCATCTTCGGAGTCCCCACCGTCACGCTGCGTGACGTCACCGAACGGCCGGAGACGATCGAGTGCGGCAGCAATATCCTGTCGGGTGTGGAGCCGGAGTCGGTCCTCGCGTGCGTCGACCTCGCTGTACGCAAGCGCGGCGGATGGCAGCCACCGGCCGAGTACCTTGCCGACGACGTGTCCCAGACCGTGGCCCGCATCATCGTCGGCCACCTGTCCGCGGCGGGTGTCGCGTGAAGGCGCTCGTGACGGGCGGCGCCGGCTTCATCGGCAGCAACCTGGTCGAACTGCTCCTGAGCGAGGGTCACGAGGTCGTGGTGTTCGACGACATCTCCTCGGGCTACGAAGCCAACCTGCAAGAAGGGGCCGCATTCGTCCGTGGTGACGTGACGGACGGGGACGCGGTGTGTTCGGCGATGGTCGGCTGCGACGTCGTCTTCCACCTCGCTGCGAGCGTGGGCAACACGAGGTCCATCGAGAATCCCGCGAGGGACTCGCAGGTCAACGTCCTCGGCATGGTGAACGTGCTCGAGGCCGCGCGGGCCAACGGCATCGAGCGCGTCGTGTTCTCGTCGTCTGCGGGAATCTTCGGGGAGCTCAAGACGCTGCCGATCCGTGAGGACCACCCCCAGGACCCGGACTCGCCGTACGGCGTGAGCAAACTCGCCGCGGAGAAGATGTGCCTCGTCTACAACAAGCTCCACGGCATGTCGAACGTATGCCTGCGCTACTTCAACGTCTACGGCCCACGCCAGCGCTACGACGCCTACGGCAATGCGATCCCCATCTTCGCGGAGCGCATCCTGCGCGGGATGGACGTTGTCATCTTCGGGGATGGCGAGCAGACGCGGGACTTCGTCAACGTCGCCGATGTCGCGCGCGCCAACCTCCTCGCAGGCACGACCCCCGGGGTGAGCGGGGTCTTCAACCTCGGGAGTGCCACGCAGGTGACCGTGAACGAGCTGGTTCGCACGATGGCCGACATCTCGGGCACCTCGCCACGCATCGTCCACGAGGGGCCCCGGCCAGGCGACGTCCGGGACAGCCTTGCCGATGTCGCTGCTGCGCACGCCGCGTTCGGATTCAGTCCTTCGGTCGCCCTCGGCGATGGGCTGAGGCGGTACATGGCGTGGCTTGCGAGCGACCCTGTGACCCTTCAGCGCTGGTCCGCGCGCTGATGAGGATCGGGGCGATCCGATGAAGATCCTCGTGCTTGGCGGGAGCGGCATGCTCGGGCATCGCGCGGCCGCTCTGCTCTCGGAGCGTCACGATGTGACATGCACCGTCCGGGACGCGAACGGGCCTGCGCAGCGGTTCGCGCCGCGTGCCCGTTTCGCGACCGGCGTCTCGGTCGAGGACCCCTCGAGTCTCGCTTCCGTGATGGACCGCGTCCGTCCCGATGCGGTCGTGAACTGCATCGGGGTCGTGAAGCAGAAGGCCGATGCGCACGAGTCGGTCCCGAGCATCCGAACGAACGCGCTGTTCCCCCACGAGGTCGCCGCCATGTGCTCGGCGGCGGGCGCACGCTTCGTGCACCTGAGCACCGATTGCGTCTTCAGCGGCCGCACGGGCTGCTACACCGAGGACGACCTGCCCGACGCAACCGACCTCTACGGTCGCTCGAAGCTCCTCGGAGAGGTGACCGACGTCTCCGGCGCTGTGACGGTGCGGACATCGATGGTCGGGTGGGAACTCTCCCATCCGACCGGCCTGCTCGAATGGTTCGCGTCGTGCCGGGGGTCCAGGTGCGGGGGCTTCACCAAGGCGGTGTTCTCCGGCCTCACGACGAGCGACCTCGTGGACGTCATCGAGGGCCTGTGCTCGCGGTGGCGGGACCTCGACGGCCTCTGGCACGTCTCCGCCTCTCCCATCTCCAAGTTCGACCTCCTCACCGGCCTCGACGCCGCCCTGGGCTGGGGCGCGGATATCGAACCGCGCGACGAACCGGTGATCGACCGCTCGCTCGACAGCACCCGCTTCCGCGAGCGGACCGGCTGGGCGCCACGCCCGTGGGCCGACGCCGTCGTCCGGCTCGCGGCGGAGCGCAAGATCTACGACGACTTCCTCGGCGCCGGATAGGGGCGGGCCGCGGACATGGCCAAGGTCCTCATGGTCGCCGATGGGATGTGGAACGGCGGTGCCGAACGTCAGCTGGCGCTCCTCGCGTCCTCGCTGCCCGCACCGTGGTCGGCCTCCGTCGTGAGCATGCAAGACGGGCCGTACCGGCCGGTGCTCGAAGGCCTGGGCATCGGCGTCGACGTGGTCCCGCGACGCTTCCGCTTCGACATCACACCGGCCTTCCGGATGTGGCGTGCGGCGGCGCGCATCTCGCCCGACATCGTGCATTCGTGGGGGTGGATGTCCACGCTTGCGATGGTCCCGTTCTGCCGCGCGAGGGGTATCCCGTTGGTCGCGGGCACGATCCGGCGTGGCGACCTGCCTCCGCGCCGCGCCTGGGGATACCGGCTCGGAATGGCGCTGTCCGACACGGTCGTGGCCAACAGCCGGGCCGGCCTCGAGGCGTTCGGGATCCCTGAGGGCGCGCGCGGACACGTGGTCTACAACGGCTTCGACTGTGCGCGCCTCGCGGGCGCGGTTCGCGCGGGGGACGCGGCGACCACGAACGGTTTCGTGGCGGTCATGGCGGCCCGGATGGCCGACGGGAAGGACTGGGCGGTACTGCTCGACGCGGCGCGCCGTCTGGCCGCGGAGGCGGCAGGATGGACCGTCATCGCGCTTGGCGACGGGCCCGACCGCGCTGGGCTCGTCCATCAGGCAGCCGACCTCATCGCCTCAGGAACGATGCAGTTCCCGGACCCTGGCCTCGAAGTGGTGCCGGCGCTCATGACCGCAGACGTCGGCGTCCTGCTCTCCGACCCCCGCTCCCACGCGGAGGGCTGCTCGAACGCGATCATGGAGTACATGGCGTGCGGCCTTCCGGTGGTGTGCACCGACTCTGGGGGCAACCCGGAACTGGTCGAGGACGGCGTGACCGGATTCCTCGTGCCGCCGCGTGATGCCGACGCGCTCGTCTCGGCGCTGCGCTCGCTTCGCAAGGACCCCGGGCGGGCGGCCGATATGGGCCGCGAGGGCCGGTTGCGCTTGGAGCCCCGGTTCTCGGTCGCCACGATGGTCGACGCCTACGTGCGTATCTACGGATCGGTCATGGACCGGCATGGGAGGACGCACCTGTGATCGTCATAGTCGCCGAGCCCTACATCGGGTTCCCGAACGGCACCGCCGCGACGTCACGCGTCGCCGCGTACGCACGCGGCCTCGCGGCCGCCGGCGAGGACGTGCACGTGATCATGCTCGGCCCGAGCGAATTGCAGGCATCCACCGCGGTCAACACCGAAGTCACCGGTGTGTTCCGCGGCGTTCCCTTCGAGTACACCAGCGTGTCCACGATCAAGAGCCCGCACCTGATCACGCGCAAGTGGCGGATCATGACGAGCCTCCGGCGCGCGCGGCGTCGGATCCGGGAACTCGACGAGCGGAGCGGGGTGGACGCGGTGCTCCTCTACGGCAGCGCCACGCGCACCGGCGCGTTCTTCGACCGGGTGGCGAGATCGGTGGGCGCGCTGTACGTGCTGAGCCTCGTCGAGATGCCGTATCACGGACTGCCGGCGGGGCCGTCACGTGATGCTCGCCAGGTCCATCACGGCGAGACGTTCCTGCGCCGGTTCGACGTGATCGTCGCGATCTCGACCTACCTCGCCGGCTATGCGCGCACGCACGCGCGCCCGTCCGCGGAGGTGATCGTCGTCCCGATCCTGGTGGACTCCGATGACTACCGCACCGATCAGCCGCCCGCCCACGACCCGCGCCTCATGGTCTACGTGGGCATGCTGAATGAGGCGAAAGACGGCGTGGCCACGCTCATGCGAGCCTTCGCCGAGGTCTCGCCCGACTTCCCGGATGTGGTGCTGCGGCTCGTTGGCGACTCCGACGACGAGCGCGTGTCGAACGTCCCCGAGTTCCGGCGCATCGCCGAAGACCTCGGGATCGCTGACCGCGTGCTATTCACAGGGCAGGTTCGGCGCGAGGATGTCCCCCGGCACCTACGTGATGCGTCGGTGCTCGTTCTGGCTCGACCCGCGAGCCAGCAGGCGGACGCCGGGTTCCCCACCAAGCTCGGCGAGTTCCTGGCGTCAGGCCGCCCGGTCGTTGTGACCGCCACCAGCGACATCGCCGCATACTTGACCGATGGCCGGAGCGCGTTCCTCGTCCCGCCCGGCGATGTCGGGGCTCTCGCGGCCGGCATGCGCCGCAGCCTGTCCGATCCCGAGGGGTCCGCTGCGGTGGGGGCGTGCGGCCGGCAGGTGGCGGAGCGGAGCTTCGACTACCGCGTGGCGGTCGAACCTCTGGCCGACACGATCCGGCGCCTCCGCCCTCAGACTCGCTGACGTCGCTCTCGACGAACGGGCCTGGTCGAGCCAAGGGCGCTCGTAATGAGACCGGTCACGCGATGCTTGCCAGCCAGCGGTACTCGGCGTCCAGACCGGCCGCCAGATCCACCTTCGGCTCGTAGCCGATCAGCTCACGGGCGCGTGTGACCGACGCCCACGTGTCCCTCACGTCACCCGCCTGTACCGGAGACCGCTTGATCCGAACCTCGCGCCCCATGACCGAACCCAGCACGTCGAGCGTCTCGGCGAGCGACACCCGGCAGCCGCCTCCCAGGTTCATGACCGACCCGGCGGGTGCGGCGGGCGCTGCGAGGATCCCGTCGACGATGTCGCCCACGAACGTGAAGTCGCGCGTCTGCGAACCGTCCCCGAAGACCTCGATATCGCGGTCCTCGAGCACGGCGCGGATGAAGCGGTGGAACGCCATGTCGGGCCGCTGCCGGGGACCGTACACGGTGAAGAACCGCAGCACGACCGCGGGCATCCCGAAGTTGCGGGCGTACAGCCGTGCCAGGTTCTCGCCGGCAAGCTTCGTGACTCCGTAGGGCGAGTACGGCCGGCATGCCGCCTCCTCGTCCATCGGCAGCATGTCCGTATCCCCGTACACCGAGGAGCTCGAGGCGCATACGAACGACTCCACCCCGACGTCCTTGGCGCACTCGAGCAGCACCTGGGTCGCCAGAACGTTGTTGCGCGCGTAACTCTCGAAGGTGCGGCCCCAGCTCTCCCGCACGCCGGGCTGCGCTGCGAGGTGGTACACGTGGTCGGCCGCGGAGATGATCTCCCTCAGCGAGCCGGTGCAGGCGGCGTCGGGCCGAGCCAGATCCAGGAGATCCCCCTCCACCAAGGTGAAGGCGGGGTCGCGCAGCGCCCCGGCGAGGTTATCGCGCTTCGCCGATGGTGCGTAGTAGTCGTCGAAGGAGTCGATCCCGACGACCTCGTTCCCGAGTTCGAGGAGGCGGTCCGTCAGCGAAGAGCCTATGAAGCCGGCACAGCCGGTGACCACTGCGCGCATCTACTTCCTCCAAGCCGGGCGGGTCCCGCGAACGCCGATGGGGGCGCAGCTACGGGTCTGATCCGGGGGGATCCGGAGTGAGCCTCATCGTACCCGATGCCCGCCTTGCGGTGGCTGCCTCCGCGGAATGCGGGTACCCTCATACGAAGCGTGACACGAGCGGGTCCGAGACATCCGAGGGGCGGCAGATGCCGGTGATGCAGCAGGTCTGGACGGCGCTCAGGTTCAGCGGGCTTCCGTTCGTGCTGCGCCACGCCCTCCAGCGCAGGAACGTCACGGTCCTGTGCCTCCACGACCCGGAACCTGAAGTGCTGTCCCGGCAACTGGACGCGCTCGCCAAACGCTACTCGTTCATCGCCTTGAGCCGCTACACCGATGCGCTCCGGAGCGGGAACCTCGAGGCGCTGCCGCACCGCGCGCTCGCGGTCACATTCGACGACGGCCATCGGGGCAACTTCGCGCTGCTCGACGTATGCAGGGCGCACGATGTGGTTCCGACCGTGTTCCTCGCAAGCAGCATCGTGGGCACCGACCGGGCGTTCTGGTGGACGCAGGTGCCGGGGGGCGTCGCCGGCGCGGAGCATCTCAAGGGGGAGCCCGACGCGGCCCGCGTCGCCGCGCTCGAGGCGGCCGGCCATTCCGAGACGGAAGCGCTCCCGGAGCGGAGCGCCCTGTCCGGCGACGAGTTGCGGGCGATGGACGGCGCGTTCGATCTCCAGTCGCACACCCGGTTGCATCCGATCCTCTCTCGGTGCTCAGACGATCGTGCGTGGGACGAGATCGCGGGGGCCAAGGCCGAACTCGAAGGCCGCTTCGGCCTCCGTGTCACCGCGCTCGCCTATCCCAACGGCACCGCAGCCGACTGGGGAGAGCGCGAGGCCTCGTTCGCGCAACGAGCCGGGTACCACTGCGCCTTCTCGGCGATGGCCGGAGTCAACGGCGCCGGCACGGATCCTTTCCGGATCCATCGGATCGTCATCCCCGACGACGCCTCGCCCGATGAGGCGGTGGTGCGGTCGAGTCTCGCCCACGCGTTCCTGAAGCGGCTCTTCTAGACAGGATGGACGCGGCGCGGCGCGCTTTCCTGTAGGCCGACGAGGCGTTGGCGACGAAGGCCGGCCGAGCCCCGGCAGGCGGATCGCCGTCCCCCGGCTCGTCTTCACAGAATCTGGGTATGCTCAATTGCACCCACTCACCTGCCGATATCCGGGAAGCAGGAGCCACACCGGCGGGAGTGAGCGGGATGTTGCAGGAACATGGGGCATCGGTCGGGGGCGAGTCCCCCGCAGGGAGGGACGGGCGGGTGATGATGCGGCGTGCAGGCATCGTGGCGGATTGCGTGGCCGTGCTTCTGGCGACGCTGTCCGCCCTTGCTCTGCGCAGCGGCGTGGCGCCCTGGCTCGGACTGGAGCCCGTGCCCGTCTCCATCGATTGGTCCCTCGCCCTCCCGTTCGTGACCGTGCTCGCTGCGTTCGCCGCAGCGGGCCTCTACGAGCGTGATGCGTACGTTTCCCGGCCGCTCCACGCCTGGACCATCCTGCGGGCCTCCACGCTCGCTTTCATCGTCTCTTCGGCTGCGGCATTCGTCATAGGGTCGGGCTGGATCACGATCTCGCGGCTCACGCTGATGCTGACGTTCGCGATGCTCCCCCTCTTCACGTTTCCGCTGCGCCTCGGCGCGCTGCATGAGATGTACGAGTCGTGGGTCAAGAAGCACGAACCGGTCGCATACGTGGTGGGCGATTCGCCCGAGTCACGCCGCATCGCGGCCCGCTTGGGCAAGCTTCGCGGTTTCAACCGTGTGTGCTGCATCGACGACGAAGGCCCGACGAAGTCCTGGTCGGAAGCGCTGATCTGGGAAGCCGGCGACCGCCCGGCAGACGACCTCGCTGCCGACTCCCTGTTCATCGACAGCAGCAGCATCGCGCCGCGGGACATCATGGGCCTCGTCGGTGTGGCCCAGGATCGCGGCGTCGACGTATACGTGGCGTCGGGGCTCCTGGGGCCGCTCGAGGGCAGCAAACTCCTCAAGACGCTGTTCCAGACCCCCGTGACGCGCGTGCGCAGGACGCCGTCTGCGCCGCGAGGGTACGCGTTCAAACGCACGCTCGACATCGTGGGATCCGGGATCGCGCTTCTCTTGCTGTCTCCGGTCATCGCAGCCATAGCCGCCGCGATCAAGCTGACGTCACCTGGACCCGTCTTCTTGTCGCAGACGAGGGTGGGGCGCTCCGGGACGACCTTCGGTTTCCTGAAGTTCCGCTCGATGTACGTCAACAGCGACTCGTCCGCGCACGAGCGCTACGTCCAGGCGATGATCACGGGCGATGCCAAGCCGACGATGACCGACGAGAACGGCAACGGCGTCTTCCACCTCGTCCACGACCCGCGCGTCACCCCGGTGGGACGCTTCATCCGCAAGTACTCGCTCGACGAGATCCCGCAGCTTATCAACGTCCTTCGCGGGGATATGAGCCTCGTCGGCCCGCGCCCGCCCCTGCCCTACGAGGCCGCGAAGTACGACGACTGGCAGCGCCAGCGTCTCGAGGTCCAGTCCGGCATCACCGGTGTGTGGCAGGTCGTCGGACGCAACCGCGTGTCGTTCGACGAGATGACCTTCCAGGACCTCATGTACGGCAGGAACACCAGCCTGTGGGTGGACCTCAAGCTGTGCCTCAAGACGATCCCGGCGGCCCTCATCGGCACGGGACTGTAAGGGCGGCTCGCGGTTCGCCGCAGGTCGCGCGACAGCAGCCACCCGCTCCGCACGGACGTGCACCGAAAGGGTCGGCGCTCCGATCAGGGTACATACGCGACGTCCGCTGCGTGCGGAAGGAGGCGCGGTGCTGTTCGGACTCCCACTGGCTAGCGTTCTGGTGCCGTCGGGCGTCGCGCTCGCGCTGGCCGTCGCCTTCCAGGCATGGAGCGGTCACCGGATGCACCGCCACCGGGTCCCACGCATTCGCGCTACGCATCGGCTCATCGGCTACGGGCTCGCTACCCTTGTGGCAGTGCACGGCGTTGTCGGGATCGTCAGCTGGCTCGGCATCTCGATCGGTTAGGAGCCTCGATGCACGCGCCGACGACCAAGCGAACGGCACGGGCCTGCGCCGCCCTGCTCCTCATGGCCGCCGCGTTAGCGGTCACGGCGTGCTCCGCCACTCCGAGGACTCCCGCGCAGGCGCCCACTCAGGCTCCGAGCCGCGTCGAGGAGATCGTCGAGGCGCGGTGTTTCGGGTGTCATCCGGTCGCAAAGGCGCTGAACTGGAAGGCGCCCAGCACGGACGCCGCGGAGAAGCTGCTCGACCGCATGGTCGGGCACGGTGCGAACCTGACCGCCGCGGAGCGGTCCGCGCTGATCGCCTACTTCGTGAAGTAGGGAACGGTCGCCGCATCACCGTCGCTTCAGAGCCTGACGGTCAGCTCTCCGGCGTCGTCCAGGTCCACCGTCACCGTTGCGCCCTCGTGAACCGACCCGTCGATGAGCGCCTTCGCCACCCCGTCGACCACTTCGCGCTGGATCACGCGCTTCAGCGGCCGCGCGCCGTAGACCGGGTCGAAGCCGTCGAGCCCGATGCGCTCGATCGCCGCGGGGGTGAGGACGAGCCCTATCTTGCGCTCCGCCAGCCGCTCCCGCACCTTGGCCAGCTGCAGGTCGACGATCTTCTCGATCTGCTCCATCGCGAGTTGGTGGAAGACGACGATGTCGTCCACGCGATTCAGGAATTCCGGCCGGAACGTGGCCCGCAGCGCCTCTTCCGCAAGACGCGCCGCATCCTCCTCATTACCCTGCTCCACGAACTGCTGGAACTGCGACCCGACGTTGCTGGTCATGATGATGATCGCGTTGCGGAAGCTCACGACGCGCCCCTGCCCGTCGGTGAGCCGTCCGTCGTCGAGTACCTGGAGCAGGACGTTGAACACGTCCGGGTGCGCCTTCTCGATCTCATCGAGCAGCACCACGGCGTAGGGGCGGCGCCGCACGGCCTCGGTCAACTGCCCGCCCTCTTCGTAGCCGACAAAACCGGGAGGCGCGCCGATGAGCCGCTGGACGCTGAACTTCTCCATGTATTCGGACATGTCGATCCGCACCAAGGACCGCTCATCGTCGAACAGGTAGGCGGCGAGCGCCTTCGCCAGCTCGGTCTTCCCCACTCCTGTGGGTCCCATGAAGATGAACGACCCGAGGGGCCGATCGGGGTCCGAGAGCCCCGCGCGGCTGCGGCGGATCGCTCCGGCGACAGCTGACACCGCCTCGTCCTGGCCGACCACGCGGGCGTGCAGGACCTCCTCGAGGTGGACGAGCTTCGCCATCTCCCCCTCCATGAGGCGAGAGAGCGGGATGCCGGTCCACGCCGACACGACCTCGGCGATGTCCTGGTCGTCGACCTCTTCTTTGAGCATCGGGGTTCCGGCCTGCAGCTCTTTGAGCCGCGCGTCCGCCTCCTCGATCCTCGACTCGATCTCGGGGATACGTGCGTAGCGGATCTCGGCGGCGCGCTGCAGGTCGCCGGCGCGCTCCGCCCGCTCCTCGTCCGCCTTCGCCTCGTCGAGGTCCGCCTTCGCGAGGCGGACACCGTCGATGACATCCTTCTCACTCGTCCAGCGGGCCTTCAGGCCGGACAGCTGCTCGGACAGGCCGGCCATCTCGCCGCGCAGCGTCTCAAGGCGCTCGGCGGACGCGGCGTCGGTCTCCTTCGCGAGCGCTGCCTCCTCTATCTGCAGCTGGCGCACCTGCCGGTCGACGACGTCGATCTCGGTGGGCATGGAGTCGATCTCGATGCGAAGACGGCTCGCGGCCTCGTCGATCAGATCGATCGCCTTGTCGGGAAGGAAGCGGTCGGTGATGTAGCGATTGGACAGCGTCGCCGCGGCGACCAGCGCCCCGTCGAGGATGCGGACGCCGTGGTGCACCTCGTACTTGTCCTTGATCCCGCGCAGGATCGCGATCGTGTCCTCGACGCTCGGCTCGCCGACGTAGACCGGCTGGAACCGGCGCTCGAGCGCAGCGTCCTTCTCGATGTGCTCGCGGTATTCGTCGAGGGTGGTCGCGCCGACGGCGCGCAACTCCCCGCGGGCGAGCGCCGGCTTGAGCATGTTGCTCGCGTCCATGGCGCCTTCCGCTGCGCCCGCGCCCACGAGCGTGTGCAGCTCGTCGATGAAGACGATGAGGCGGCCTTCTGCCTGCTCGATCTCGCGCAGCACCGCCTTGAGGCGGTCCTCGAACTCGCCGCGGTACTTCGCGCCGGCGACCATCGCGGCCAGATCGAGCGCGACGACCTCCTTGTCGGCGAGCGTCGTCGGGATGTCGCCGCTCACGATGCGCAGTGCGAGGCCTTCGACGATGGCGGTCTTGCCCACGCCCGGCTCGCCGATGAGCACCGGATTGTTCTTCGTTCGGCGCGACAGCACCTGGATGACGCGGCGGATCTCCGAGTCGCGGCCGATGACCGGGTCGAGCTTCCCGTCCCGGGCGGCCTGCGTGAGGTTGCGGCTGAACTTCTCGAGCGACTGGAACTGGGACTCGGGGTTGGCGTCGGTGACGTGCGAGCCGGCACGCAACTCGTCGAGCGCAGTGTCCAGGCGCTGGACGGTGACGCCCGCGCGCGCGAGCGCCTTCCCGGCACTCCCGGTGTCGTCCGCCATGCCGATGAGCACGTGCTCGGTGGAGACGTAGGCGTCCTTGCGCTTCTCGGCAGCGCGGAACGCCTGCTCGAGCACGGTGTTGAGGCGCGGGCCGACGCCGACCTGCAGTCCGGCGCCGCTGACCTTCGGAAGTGAGGCGATCGCCTCGGCGACCTCCACGGCGATCGGTGCGGGGTCGGCGCCCACTTTGCGAAGGACCGGACCGACGATGCCTTCCTCCTGCTCGAGCAGCGCCGCGAGCAGGTGCTCCGGCTCGATCATCTGTTGCCCGGCGTCGGCTGCGATGCCGTAGGCGGCTTGCAGCGCCTCCTGGGCTTTGACGGTGAGCTTATCGAGTCTGATCGCCATGACGCATCGTCCTTCGCATCGAGGGGCGGGCCATCACCCCATGAATCTCCTCTGGAGCCCGCCGCGCGGCACGAGTACCAGCTCTGTCCGGGTGACCCGGGCGCGGGCTGCCTCATGCTCCGCCAAACGGCGGCGCATCGCTTCCACGAGCATGCGCAGTTGCCGCGTCTCGTCATCCAGGCGGGCGCGCTCGTCCTCCAGCTCGATGATGTGGATCACACCGGCGAGGTTGATGCCCTCGTCCTGGGTGAGCTGCTGGATGAGGCGCAGGCGCTCGATGTCGGCATCCGAGTACAGGCGGGTGTTGCCCGAGCTCCGCTTGGGGCTCACGAGCTGCCTGCGCTCGTAGATCCGAAGCGTCTGCGGATGCACGCCCGCCAGTTCGGCTGCGACGCTGATCATGTACAGCGGACGGTCACTGTCCACTTGGGTCCCGCGGCGTCTTCGTGGCATCCAGGTCGTCCTTCCCTCAGTCCTTCGCGAGGTGAGCGCGGACCGAGTCCGCTTCACCCCGCGAGGAGGCGAACCTCTTCAGGAGTTCCTTCTGCTCGGCGTTGAGGTCCTGCGGAACCACGAGCTTGACGCGGACGCGCATGTCGCCGCTCCCGTTGCCCTTCAGGCGCGGTGCGCCCTTGCCCGGGAGCTTGTACACCTTGCCGTCCTGCGTGCCCTCGGCGACCTTGAGCTTCACGCGCCCTCCGCCGGGCGTCGGCACCTCGAGTTGGGCGCCCAGAGCGGCCTCGGTGACGGTCACCGGAAGCTCGAGGATCACGTCCGCGCCCTCGCGGGTGAAGTACGGATGCGCCTTGATCCGCGTGACCACGTAGAGGTCGCCGGCGGGTCCCCCGCCGCTGCCGGGCTCCCCCTTGCCCTTGAAGCGGATCTTGCCGCCGTCGGTGACGCCGGGTGGGATCTGGATGGTCACCGGCTTCGTCTTGACGACCTTGCCCTTGCCCCGGCACGTCGGGCACGGCGTCTCGATGACGGTGCCGGCGCCCCCGCAGCGCGGGCAGGGCCGTGAGAATGAGAACAGGCCCTGACCCTCGGCTACGTGGCCGCTGCCATGGCAGACGGGGCACGTGACGGGCGAGGTCCCGGGAGCGGCTCCCGATCCGTGACAGGTGGGGCAGTTCTCTGTGCGCTGCACGTCCACCTTGGTGGAGACGCCGGTCAGCGCGTCGTCGAAACTGAGAGAGACCTCGTACGTGAGGTCGCGCCCGCGCTGCGCAGAGGCTTGCGCCTTGCCGCGCGACGAGCCGGTGGTCGCCCCGCCGGGCATGCCGCCACCGAAGAGGTTGCCGAACATGTCGCCGAGGTCGCCGAGGTCGACGTTGGAATACTGGTAGCCGCCTTGGCCAGGTGCACCGCCGGGCCAGCCACCCGCGCCCGCGCCGGAACTTCCTGCGCCGGGAGGCACGTTCCCGCCGAAGTACGCGCCGAACTGGTCGTATTGGCTTCTCTTCTCGGGGTCGGAGAGGACCTCGTAGGCCTCGCCGATCTCCTTGAACTTCTCCTCGGTGCCGCCGGTGTCCGGGTGGTGTTTGCGGGCAAGTCGGCGGTACGCCTTCTTGATCTCCTCGGCGGTCGCGGACTTCGGCACACCGAGCGTCTCGTAGTAGTCCTTGGCGGCCATGGTGGCCCCCGCCTACGCCGTGCGCGCAGGGCCGCCGGCGCTCACGATGACCATCGCCGGGCGAACGACCCGGCCGCCCATCAGGTAGCCCTTCTGGTACACCTCGACCACCGTGTTCTCCGGCACTTCGAGATCCTCGCGCTGCCCGACCGCGTGGTGGGAGTGCGGATCGAACTCCGAGCCGAACGGGTCGACGACGTCGACGCCCTCCTTGGCGAACACGGAGAGGACCCGGGAGCGCACCATCTCGACGCCGGAGAGCAGGTGCTCGAGCTCTCCACCGGAATCGGCGCTCGCGACCGTGTGCGCGATCGTCCGGTCGAGATCGTCGAGCACCGGGATCAGCTCGGTGATGATGCGCTCGCTCGCGCGGAGGCGCACGTCGAGCGCGTCACGCTCCTGGCGGCGCTTGTAGTTCTCGAACTCGGCCTGCCAGCGCTGCGCGGTCGCCAGGTTGCGAGCTGCCTCGTCGCGGGCGGCCTCGAGCGCTGCTGAGGTGTCGCGCTGCTCGCCGAGCAGCGCGCCGAGGTCGTCCACAAGCTCCGGATCGGTGCCGGGAGCGACCTTCGGCGCGCGCTCGTCGTCGCGCGGAGCACCGTGCGTGTTCCGCTTATCGGGCATGGACGCCTCTACTTCTGCTCGTCGTCGACGACTTCGAAGTCGGCGACTTCCTCGTCCTCGGCCGGTGCCGCGGCGCCTTCAGCAGCCTCGCCTTCAGGGGCTGCGGCCTCGGCGGTCTGGTACGCGATCTCGCCGAGCTTCATCCCCGCCTCGCGCAGCTTGTCGCTGGCAGCGGTCAGGGCCTCGGTGTCGTCGCCCTCGAGCGCAGCCTTGGCACCGGTGATGGCCGATTCGACATCGTTCTTCGTCTCTTCGGGAACCTTGTCGCCAAGATCCTTGAGGGTCTTCTCGGTCTGGTAGACGAGCGTGTCGGCGATATTGCGGGCCTCGGCCTGTTCCTTACGCTTGCGGTCCTCGTCGGCGTTGGACTCGGCGTCCTTCACCATCTTGTCGACCTCGTCGTCGGACAGTGCCGTGGTGCCGGAGATCGTGATGCGCTGCTCCTGGCCGGTGCCGCGGTCCTTGGCCGATACATTGACGATGCCGTTGGCATCGATGTCGAACGTGACCTCGATCTGCGGCACGCCACGCGGTGCGGCGGGGAGGCCGACGAGGTGGAACTTGCCGAGCGTCTTGTTGTCGCCGGCCATCTCGCGCTCACCCTGCAGGACGTGGATCTCCACCGAGGTCTGGCCGTCGGCGGCGGTCGTGTACGTCTCCGTCTTACGGGTCGGGATCGTGGTGTTGCGCTCGATCATCCGCGTCATGACGCCGCCCATGGTCTCGACGCCCAGCGACAGCGGGGTCACGTCGAGCAGCAGGATGCCCTTGACGTCGCCGGCGAGCACGCCGCCCTGGACCGCAGCGCCCAGCGCCACGACCTCGTCCGGGTTGACGCCCATGTGCGGGTCCTTGCCGGTGAGCGACTTCACGAGCTCCTGCACGGCGGGCATGCGCGTCGAGCCACCGACGAGGATGACCTCGTCAAGATCGCCCATCTTCATGCCAGCGTCCTTCATGGCGGCCTCGACCGGCTTCTTGCACCGGTCCAGAAGGTCCGCGGTGATCTTGAGGAACTCGGCGCGCGTCAGCTCGTAGTCCATATGCTTCGGGCCTGAGGCGTCGGCGGTGATGAAGGGGAGCTCGATCTTGGCGGTCTGTGCGCCGGACAGCTCCATCTTCGCCTGTTCGGCCTTCTCCTTCAGACGCTGGAGGGCCATCTTGTCGTTGCGCAGGTCGATGCCGTGATCGGCCTTGAACTTGTCCGCAAGCCAGTCGATGACCTTCTGGTCCCAGTCGTCGCCGCCGAGGTGGTTGTCGCCGTTGGTGGACTTGACCTCGTAGACCCCGTCGCCGAGTTCGAGGATCGACACGTCGAACGTGCCGCCGCCGAGGTCGAAGACGAGAACGGTCTGCTCACCGGAGCCCTTGTCGAGGCCGTATGCGAGCGCGGCGGCTGTCGGCTCGTTGATGATGCGCAGGACCTCGAGGCCGGCGATCTTACCGGCGTCCTTGGTGGCCTGGCGCTGCATGTCGTTGAAGTACGCAGGGACGGTGATGACCGCCTGCGTGACCGGCTCGCCCAGGTACTTCTCGGCGTCGGCCTTGAGCTTGCCGAGGATCATCGCGGAGATCTCTTCGGGGGTGAAGTCCTTGCCCTCGATCTCGACGGACGCACGGCCGTCCTTGCCTTTGACGACCTTGAATGCGACGGTCTTGCGCTCGGAGACCGTCTCCTCGAACTTGCGGCCGATGAAGCGCTTGACCGACTTCACCGTGTTCTCGGGGTTGGTGATCGCCTGGTTCTTGGCGGCCTTGCCGACGATGCGCTCGCCGTCCTTGCGGAACGCGACGACCGAAGGCGTCGTGCGATCGCCTTCAGCGTTGATGATGATGGCGGGTTCCCCGCCTTCGAGTACGGCCATCGCCGAGTTGGTGGTTCCGAGGTCGATGCCTATGACCTTGCCCATGGTGTTCGGGACTCCTTCCAGATGCAGACCTGTAGCCGGCACGATGTGCCGCCAACGAATGGTACAAATCTGAGTGACTCATTGTCAAGTTTTGTTCGCGTCGTACGTTCATCGTACCCGTGCTCCCGAGCGTGGAAACCACTGTGGGCGCCTTCCGATCGACCCGCTCGCGACCTTCAGTGGAAACGCGCGCGGAAGACGGCCGCGGAAGCGTCTTTACACCCGGCCCGGCAGTGGGTAAGGTACGGCGCAACTCACTGGAGCAGGCTCTCGCGTGGAAGAGGAACGCACATGCCCCGACCGATCATCAATGAAGACGAGTGCTCCGGCTGCGGAGTGTGTGTCGACGCGTGTCCCCAGAACGTCATCGAGCTCGTCGGCGACGTCGCCGAGGCGGTCAACGAGGACGATTGCACCGGGTGCGAGTCGTGCCTGGAAGAGTGCCCGATGGGCGCGATCACCGAAGTCGAGGACGACTGAGCAGAGGCGGGACCACCGCCGGGGCGGTCGACCGCGGAAGCATGATCGATCAGGGCGCCTTCGGGCGCCCTTTCGTTTCCAGACCTGCGGCGGCCGCGACCGACTTCATCCCGATCCATGCGCGCGACTTTGCGTCCGCGTCCCCGAGGGACGCGGCGAAGTCGCCCACGGCGCCCAGATGACGGCCGAACGCACGGACAGGGTGGCCCGGCCGGAGTTCCGGCACATCGAAGGCGGCGGCAAGATCTTCAGCACCGGCCTGGTCCAGCGCGATGACGACGGGGGCGTCGACCGCCTCCAGCGCGAGTCGCAGCCGCGCGCAACGCGGGCCCGATGTTGCAGCCGCCACCGGCCATGAGGCGATCATGAACACGGAGCCGGAGGCCCCGAGTGCACCGGCGGCCTTCTCCAGGGCGCCAGCGGTGGTCGCGTCCACGAAGCCGGACCCGTCGGCCGAACGCCGCGCCACCACGAATGCGATGCGCGGACCGACGACCTCGCCGTCCCACGCGCCGGGCCGTGCCCCGATGAGCGCGTCGGCGTCCGCGAGTTCGGCTCGCGCCTTCGCCTCGTAGGCGGATCTCAACTCCGCCGCGCCATTCAGCTCGGGTTCGCGCACATCCACCGCCATGTGAAGGCGAGCCCCCGGTCGAGAGACTGACCGGCCGACCACCCCAAGGCGGAGGCGGCCTTGCCCGGGTCGAGCACGCTGTCGGCGATGTCCCCGTTGCGCGCCTCTGCGAATTCCGGCTGCTTGAGGACCATCGAGGCCGCGCTCAGATAGGCGGCGACCTGCTGGACCGAGGCGGCATGTCCCGTCGAGACGTTGTATGCCGGCCCGTCGGGCATGGGCCCGGCAAGCGGAGAGTCCGCTTCAAGAGCGCACACGATGAAGCCGACCACGTCGCCCACGTAGATGAAATCGCGCGTCTGACGCCCATCGCCATAGATCACCGGACGTTCGCCCGCGGCGAGGCGCGCCGCGAAGATCGCGACGACGCCGCCCTCGCCGTGGCCGTCCTGCCGCGGTCCGTACACGTTCGAGAACCGCATCGAAGCGAAATCGACCGTGGTTCCTGCCAGCGCCTCCGCGAGCGCGGCCTCCGCCTCGAGTTTCGAGGAACCATACGGGTTGATCGGGTTCTTGAGAGCGTCTTCGGCGATCGGCAGGCTCTCCGGATTGCCATACACCGCGGCGGAGGAAGCCGAGAGCATGCGACCGACCCCGGCGGCTGCGGCCGCGCGCGCGACGGCCGTCGTGCCCTCGACATTCACCGCGCGGTCCCTCGAGGGATCCGCGATCGAACGCGTGACGTCCGTCTGCGCCGCAAGGTGCACGACGGCCTCGGGGGCGAACTCCGCGACCACGTCGGGCAGGGTCGGATCGAGGATGTCCATGTGCCGCAGCCACACGGCCGGATGGACATTGGCCATCTTCCCGGTCGAGAAATCGTCTATCACGCCGACCTCGTGGCCCCCGACGACCAGAGCGTGTACGAGGTTACTGCCGATGAAGCCGGCCCCGCCGGTGACGAGCACGCGCATCGGTTCTCCCTTGGTCACTTGGCGGTCTTCCGCGCGTTGGGCCGACACGGCGCCACCAGCGCCCGGGCGAGCACCTCGTCCATGCGCTCCACCGGCACGATCTCCACCTCGTCGCGTACGTGCGGCGGCAGAAGATCGAGGTCGCGCACGTTCTCCTTCGGGATCAGCACCGTCTTGATCCCGGCTCGGTGCGCCGCCAGCAGCTTCTCCTTGAGGCCGCCGATGGGCAGCACGTGGCCGCGCAAGGTGATCTCGCCGGTCATCGCGACCTCACGCCGGATCGGGCATCCCATGAGCGCAGATGCGATCGCCGTGGCCATCGTGATGCCCGCGGAGGGCCCGTCCTTCGGCGTGGCGGCCGCGGGCACGTGGATGTGCAGGTCGAGCTTCTCGTTGAAGGCGGGGTCGATGTCCCAGTCGGACACATGGGCGCGGATGTAGGACACCGCCGCCTGGGCGGACTCACGCATGACGTCGCCGAGCTGACCCGTGAGGATGAGTTCGCCCTTGCCCGCCATCGTTGTGGCTTCGATGGAGATGACATCGCCGCCGACTTCGGTCCACACAAGACCGGTGGCGGTGCCGACCTCGTCGGACTCCTCGGCGATGCCGTAGCTGAAGCGCGCGGGGCCGAGGTACGTGTGGACCGTGCGCTGTGTCACGCGCGTCTTGCGGCCATGGCCCTCGACGACGCGGCGAGCCACCTGCCGGCAGATCGAGGCGATCTGCCGCTCGAGGCCGCGCACGCCCGCCTCACGGGTGTAACGCCTGACGATCTCGCTGAGCGCCTCGTCGGTTATCTCGAGTTTCGTGGTCTTGAGGCCGTGCTCGCGCAACTGCTTCGGCACGAGGTATTGCCGGGCGATGTGGAGCTTCTCGTCCTCGGTGTAGCCCGGGAAGTGGATGACCTCCATCCGGTCCTGTAGGGCGGGCGGGATCGTATCGAGCATGTTCGCCGTCGTGATGAACATGACGTCGGACAGGTCGAACGGCACTTCGAGGTAGTGGTCCTGGAAACTGTCGTTCTGCTCGGGGTCGAGAGCTTCGAGCAGCGCCGCCGTGGGGTCGCCTCGGAAGTCGACGCCCACCTTGTCGATCTCGTCCATCATGAAGACCGGGTTGCGCGTGCCCGCCGTCGAGATCGACTGGATGATGCGCCCCGGGAGCGCGCCCACGTACGTGCGACGGTGGCCGCGGATCTCAGCCTCGTCCCGTACGCCACCCAGCGACATGCGGATGAACTTGCGACCCAACGAGCGGGCGATCGACTTGCCGATCGATGTCTTGCCCACGCCCGGAGGTCCCACGAAACACAGGATCGGTCCGCGCATCGTGTCGGTGAGCTTGTGGACCGCGAGGTACTCGAGGATGCGCTCCTTGACCTTCTCGAGACCGTAGTGGTCCTCGTCCAGGATGCGGCGCGCTTCGATGAGGTCGAGCTTCTCGTCATCCTCGACCGCCCACGGAACGCCGACGAGCCAATCGAGGTAGGTGCGGATCACACCGGTCTCGGCTGCGGCCTGCGGCATCTTCTCCAGACGCCCCAGCTCCTTGACCGCCTTCGCCTCGACGCCCTCCGGCATCTTGGCGGCCACGATCTTCTCGCGGTACTCGTCGAGTTCCTGCTGCGTCTCGTCGAAGGTGCCGAGTTCCTGCTGGATGGCTTTCATCTGCTCGCGCAGGAAGTACTCCCGCTGCGAGGCGTTGAGCGACTCCTTCACGCGGTTCTGGATCTTCGAGCCCAGCTCGAGGATCTGGAGTTCCTGGCGTAGGAACATCGAAGCCTGTTCGAGCCGCGCGATCGGCTTGGCCGCCTCGAGGATCGCCTGCTTCTCATCGGACTTGAGGTTGAGGTGGAACGCGACGAAGTCCGCGAGCCGGCCGGGTTCCTCGATGGCGCCGGCGGCGATCAGGACCTCCTGCGGGATCGGCTTCCCCAGCTCCGCGGCCTTCTCGAAATCAGCGAGCAGCGCGCGCATGAGTGCCTGCGTCTCCACATCCGACGCGAGCTCCTCCTCGATCCGTTCTACACGGACCTGGAGGTAGGGCTCGGACGTCACGTACTCGAGAACGCGAACGCGCACGACGCCTTCGACAAGAGCCTTGGCGGTCCCGTCGGGGAGCTTGAGTTCCTGCAGGACGGTGCCGACACAGCCCACCGGGTAGATGTCGTTCTCTCCCGGGTCCTGGGTCTCCGGCTCGCGCTGCAGTACGAGCGCGACGAGGTGGTCGCCGCGCAGCGACTCTTCGAGCGCGAGGATCGACTTCTCACGGCCCACGAACAGCGGCACGACGAGGTTGGGGAAGAGTACGAGGTCCCTCAGGGGGATCAGCGGCAGAACGTCCGGTATCTCGGTGGGTGACTCGTCGATCGTCGACATATGGATGCGCCTCGAATCGGGCCGGCGTGAACGGGTTCGTCTGCGTGTGTGTTTCTACATCGTACCCGTCATCCCCTGCCATGCGGCGGCCAACGGGGCGCAGCGGCGATGCTCGCCGCTGCGGCGGGTACGCTGGCGCGGCGGCTATACTTGTCGGGGTCGGGCTCCGCGTGCGGGCCCCTCGAACGCCACCATCCTCAACCAGTCAGCGAGGCGCTTGCCGTGCGTACCGTCGTGATCGATACGAACGTGCTCCTGTCCGATCCGGGCGTGATCGACACGTTCCACGATGCGGACGTCGTCATCCCCGAGATGGTGCTGTCCGAGATCGACAAGCTCAAGACCGCGCGGGTCGACCCCGAACTCAGGTACCGCGGGCGCCAGATCAGTCGCGCGCTGTTCGAGCTCTCGGAGCGTGGCAGCCTCAAGGACGGGGTGGAGCTTCGCGGGGGCGGCCGCGTGCGCGTCGTCGGGATCGAGCCCTCGGCCGAGATCCCGGCGGGGCTCAACTCCCGCAACACCGACGACCGGATCGTCGCGGTTGCGGTGGCGGTGCGCGATGCGAACGGGGACGGGCCGGTGACGCTCGTCACCAACGACCTCAACATGCTGCTCAAGGCGCAGTCCTACCACCTGGAGGTCGAGCGCGTGGAGACCGAGGAGGGCGCGCTGAAGAGGCTCTTCGTGCGTCCGTTCCAGCGGTACCGTACGGCCCTCGGCATCCTCGGCGTGGCACTTGCTGTCTTTGCGGCTGCGATCTATCTCACGCTGTTCAGCCCCTTCGCGGCCGGAAAGCAGACGGCGGGGCTGACCGACCTGCCGCCCGAGTTCCTCGCGCAACTGTCGGTCGATCAACAGCAGGAGCTGAACTACCTGTTCCGGCTGCAGAAGGACCCGAATGACCTGGACACGCTCGTTTCGCTCGCCACGGTCTACGACAACCTCGCTCAGCAGAACACCGCCTACCTGCCGTTCGCGGTGAAGTACTGGGAGCGCGTCATCGCGCTGGACCCGAAGGACGACGACGCACGCACCGATCTGGCCACCGACTACCTGCGGCAGGGCAAGGTCGACGTCGCGATCACCGAGCTCAAGACGGTGCTCGGGCACGATCCGGACCACGTCAACGCGAACCTGAACCTCGGCGTCATGTACATGAGCACCGACCCCATCCAGTACCAGAACGCGGCCAACCAGTTCTCACGCGTCATTTCCCTGACACGCGGGAATACTGACCTCGCCTCCGTCAACCAGCGAGCGGCGATGCTGCTCGCCCAGGTGCAGAAGGACGCGAAGGCCGCGGGACAACCAGTGACCACCGAGGGGAGCGCCCTGTGACGGAGATCATCGACATAGCGATCGTGGGTGGAGGACCGGCGGGGCTCACCGCCGCCCTGTACGGCGCACGCGCCCGGGCCAACACCGTCGTGTTCGAGACGCAGCTGCCCGGCGGCCAGATCATCACAACCGACTGGATCGAGAACTACCCGGGCATGCCGGAGGGCCTCAACGGCAGCCGCATCGGCGAGCTCATGCACGCGCATGCGGAGAAGTTCGGCGCGACCTTCCGCACGTTCGCCCCGATCGAGGAGATCCGGCCCGACAGCGGGGGGTTCCGCCTCGTCAGCGACGACGGCGAGGCGCTCGCGCGCACCGTCATCCTCGCCACGGGCTCGACCCCCCGCAAGCTGGGCATCGCCGGCGAGGCGGAGTACACGGGCCGCGGCGTCTCGTGGTGCGCGACCTGCGACGGCGCTCTGTACCGCGGCAAGATCGTCGCCGTCGTGGGGGGCGGGGACGCCGCTCTCGAGGAGGCGATGTTCCTCACGAAGTTCGCGGAGCGCGTCCACCTGATACATCGCCGCGAGGAGTTCCGCGCGACGAAGTGCATCCAGGAGCGCGCGCTTTCCAACGAAAAGATCGAGGTGCACTACAACCGCATCCCGGTCGAGATCACCGGACACGAGGGAAAGGTGTCGGGCATCGTCTTGCAGGCGACCGACGGCGGACCCGATGAGATGTTGGCGCTGTCCGGCGTCTTCGAGTTCGTGGGAGTACACCCGAACAGCGACCTCATGGTCGGCCTGGCGGACCTTGCCGACGGCGGCTGGGTGAAGGTCGACTCTTCGATGATGACCTCGTACATGGGCCTGTATGCGGCCGGCGACGTCACGGATACACCGCTCAAGCAGGTCGTCACGGCGGCCGGACAGGGCGCGACGGCGGCTTTCGAGGCGCTGCGATACCTGGACTCGGGCGTCTGTACCTTGTAGTAGTATCGGGCTCGCGGCCGCACAAGAAGCGGCAAGCGCCCCAAACCAACCCCTGGAGGGCCTCATGAGCGACCTGATCACAGCCGTCACAGACGCGACCTTCGAGAGCGTCGTCGCCGGCAGCAGCGTTCCGTTCCTCCTCGACTTCTGGGCGCCGTGGTGCGGCCCGTGCCGCATGATGGAGCCGGTGCTCGAGGAGCTTGCGGCCGAGAACGTCGGCAAGCTCGCGGTCGGCAAGCTCAACGTCGACGACAATCCGAACACCGCCATGCGCTTCGACGTCCTCTCGATCCCGACGCTTCTCGTCGTGGTCAACGGCGCCGTCGTGAAGAAGCTCGTGGGCGCCATGCCGAAGAAGAAGCTCGTCGACGAGCTGTCCGCCTACCTCGGCTAGTCGGCCTGCACCCGCTACGCGCAAAGGACTCTGAGTATGTGTGAGAACAGCGTGAACGTTCCGCAGCTGAAGCTGTCGGTGGGCCAGGTCGACGACGCCATCGCGCTGTCGCAGCAGTGGCTCGAGCAGCTTCACCACCTGGCCGACCACGGCAAGAAGCCGGAGGCGTCGGCCGAGCTCGCACAGGCGGGCGTCCTGCTCGGTGAGGCGCGTGCCAAGCTCGACGATGCGATCGCCGCACTCGAGGGCCGCACGGCGTCCCCTGACGTCACGGTGGAACTCGTCTAGCGTTTCGCACCGGACTCGAGCCGCCACATCACACGCCCGGCCCCTTGACCAGGGGGCCGGGCGTGCTACCTTTGGGCTGTTCGTGCTACGCAACGGGACGGAGGCGGAACGATGGGCAGACTCGTGCGGTTCGGCGTCGCCATGGACGCGGACCTGCTCGCCGGCTTCGACGACCTCGTGGCGCGACGCGGCAGCGCCGTCAACCGCTCGGAAGCGGTCCGCGACCTCGTCCGTGACGCTCTCGTCGACGCCGAGTGGGAGGACAGCGACCAGGAGATCGTCGGAACGATCACCATGGTCTTCGACCATCATGCGTCCGACCTCTCCGACAAGCTCGACTCCCTACAGCACGCGCATCACGAGCGGATCGTGTCCTCGATGCACGTGCATCTCGACGCGCACAACTGCCTCGAAGTGATCGTGGTCCGCGGCACGAGTTCGCAGGTGCGAGCCATCGCAGACGGCCTTCTCGGGACCAAGGGCGTCAAGCACGGCAAGCTCGTGTCGACCACCACCGGCCTCCACCTCTAGCGGGAGGCGCAACGTGCACATACCGGACGGCTACCTCGGACCCCAGACCTACGCGGTTCTCGATGCCGCGCTCATCCCGGTCTGGATGATCGCCGGCTCCAAGGTCAAGCAGGCGCTCAAGGCGAAGCAGGTGCCGCTCATGGCTCTCGCCGCCGCCTTCTCCTTCGTCATCATGATGTTCAACGTGCCGGTACTGGGCGGCTCCACCGGTCACGCCGTGGGCGCGACGCTCATCGCCATCCTGTTGGGGCCGTGGGCGGCGTGCATCTCCGTCTCGATCGCGCTCGTCATCCAGGCGCTCGTCTTCGGCGACGGCGGCATCACGGCGATCGGCGCGAACGTGCTCAACATGGCGGTGATCATGCCGTTCGTGGGCTACTACGTGTACCGGCTCGCGTCCGGCGATGCCCCGGGTCACGGGCGGCGCATCGTGGCGTCGGGGATCGGCGCGTTTCTCGGGATCGTGACCGCGGCGATCGCTGCGGGCGTCGAGTTCGGCCTGCAGCCACTGTTGGCCCACACGGCGACGGGGCAACCGCTGTACGCGCCGTACCCGCTGTCGGTGGCTGTCCCCGCGATGGCGATCGAGCACCTGCTGTTCTTCGGTCCCCTCGAGGCGGCCGTGACCATGGGCATCGTCGCGGTACTGGCCAAGCAGGACTCGGCGCTTGTGGAGATGAAGCCCGCGTCGAAACCGCTGCGGTGGCTGTGGGCCGGTTTCGCCGCCCTGGTGCTGCTGACCCCCGTGGGTGTGCTCGCCCCGGGCACCGCGTGGGGCGAGTGGGGGGCCGACGAGCTGAGAAGGACGCTCGGTTTCGTCCCGGCAGGGCTCGAGAAGGTCGGCGGTCTGTGGACCGCTGCGGTCCCCGACTATGCTCCGGCTTTCATCGCCAATCCCTTCGTCGGCTACCTCGTAGCCGCGGTACTCGGGTCGGCAGCGGTCATCGGCGTGACGTGGGCTTTGGGCCGGCTGTTGTCCGGCAAGGAGCGCACGGCCCCGCCCACGCCTCCGTCAGGCCGCCAGCCATGATCCCGGCGCTCCAGCACATGGGCGATCCGGCCACTCGCAGCCGGCGCGGGCACCGCTCTCTCGCCAGACGGACGGCAGACGCACTCGGCCGTGCCGTGGCCGACGTGCTCGAGAACGACGAACTGGCGAGTACGCCGGGGCTCATGCAGTCGCTGGACCCGCGCGTGAAGCTCGTGAGCATCCTCGCGTTCGCTGTCGCGACGTCCCTCGTGCACTCGTTGCCCGTCCTGCTCGGGCTCACCTTGACGACTGTGGCGTTCGCTGCCGCGTCGAAGGTGCCGCTCGCCTCGTTCGCAGCCAAGGTCTGGAGCACGGCGGGGTTCTTCGGAGCGCTCCTCGCCGCGCCAGCAGCCACCGCCTGGATCACTCCGGGTCCGGTCCTCGTTCCGCTCGGGCCACTCTCGGTCACGGCACCGGGCCTGCTCATCGCAGCGCGGCTCGTCACGCGGGTCGCTGCCGGCGCCGGCTTCGGCCTCCTGGTTGTGTGGACCACGCGATGGACCGATCTGCTGCGTGCCCTCAGCGCTGTGGGCGTCCCAGAACTCGTGGTCGCGACACTCGCGATGACCCAGAAGCAGATCATGTCGCTGCTGCGTACCGTGGAGAACATGCACCTTGCGCGCGAGAGCCGCATGCTTTCGGTCGGCACCGTGCACGAGAACCGAGGATGGGTCGTGGAACGCATGGCGTTCGTGGCGCGAAGGTCGATGAAGACCGCCGACGATGTCTACGACGCCATGCTCGCGCGGGGCTTCGACGGCCACATGCCATCCCTTGCGGCGCTGCGGACCCGCGCGGCTGACTGGGGCTGGCTGCTGACGAGCGCCGCTGTGTGTGCGCTCGCCCTCGGGATCGACAGGATGGTGTTCCCCCTATGACAGCGGAGTTCGTGCTCTCGGGCGTGTGCCACGCGTACGGCGCCGGCATGGATGCGCTCGAGGGCATCGACCTGACGATCGAAGCAGGACAGCATGTGGCGATCGTCGGCGCGAACGGCAGCGGCAAGTCAACGCTGCTCAAGATGCTCGATGGGCTGGTGTTCGCCCGGGCGGGAGTGATCGAGGCGTTCGGCCACGCACTCACCGAGGACGCGCTGGAGGACCCGGCATTTCGTCGCGAGTTCAGGTCGCGCGTGGGGTTCGTCTTCCAGGACGCGGACGTCCAACTCTTCTGCAACACGGTCTTCGACGAGCTCGCGTTCGGGCCCCTGCAGCTCGGCCTGATGCCCGAGGACGTACGAACGCGCGTCGCCGAGACCGCCGAGGCCCTGCGGATCGGCAAGCTGCTGGACCGTGCCCCCTACACGCTCTCCGGCGGGGAGAAGAAGCGTGTGGCGATCGCGAGCGTGCTCACGATGCGGCCCCAGGCCCTGCTCATGGATGAGCCGACCAACGCGCTCGACCCTCGAAGCCAAGTGTGGCTGCTCGACGTGCTCGAGGAGTGGAAGCGGGCGGGCCGCACGGTTGTCATCGCCACTCACGACCTGTCGGCAGCCGCCGAGTCGTGCGATCGCATGATCGTGCTCTCCGAGGACCATCGGGTCGTAGCCGACGGCGCACCTGAGGAAGTGCTCGCGCGCCGCGACCTGCTGCTGAGCGTGAACCTCATCCACGAGCACGCTCACCGGCACGGAGCCGACCGGCACGTCCACCCTCACGCGCACGAGCACGAGCACGCCTGAGCGCGCGCCCACTTGCGCATGCGCGCGCACGCGCGCCGAAGCGCTACACTCTCGGTCATGGACCGACCCGCCGTGACACCCGCCGCCAAGGCGCCCCTCTTCTGGGAGTGCCCTTCCTGCGGCTATCTGTCCAAGGACCCCGCCTTCGCGGACGCCAAGACGCCGTGCCCCGAGTGCCGCGCGTCGGGCGTCACCAAGCGCCGGTTCCCGCCGGACACCCAGCGCCTGCTCGACGACCGGATCCGTGGCTATTACCGCGATGGTGAGTCCCAGATCACGGTGATACTCGGGGCCGCGCTGCTCGAAGCGCTGCTCGAGGACATCCTCGACCGGATCATGGCCGCCCACGGCGCCGATATCGCGATCCGCGGGACGTTGCTCGACACCGTCCGCGCGATCGGCCAGCGCCTCTCGCGGCTGTTCCCCGACCTCACGGGCGTCGAGTTCGAGGACGCAGCGGCCGAGCTCGGATACCGCGACTTTCCGAAACGCTGGCGCAAGGTCCGCCAGATTCGCAACGCCTTCATCCACGACACGCCGTACCGCGACGTAGAGGGCGCGCTCGACCAGACCACCGCGCTCGAGGTCATGGTCCTGCTGGACCAGGCGTACACGCTGTTCGTCTCGCTCAACAACAAGTTCGTCGCCGATGGCAGGCGGCACCGGGGCGAGGCCCCCCACGTGTCCCTTCACGGCGGCACAGCCGAGGACGACGCCCCGAAGGGGCCCGTCGAGCCGTGACGGCTGCCGCGAGGATCGAAGTCTCGGGTGTGGTGCAGGGCGTGGGCTTCCGGCCCTTCGTCTACTGTCTGGCGCGCGAGCGCGGCCTGAGCGGCTGGGTCAACAACACCGCCGAGGGCGTGACGATCGTCGTCGAGGGCGAGGCCGGTGCCGTCGACGCGTTCGCGGACGACGTCTGGAAGCTCGCTCCCCCGATGGCGGTCGTGCAGTCGGTCAGTTCGGCCAAGGCCGAGCCCGAGGGGTTCACGTCGTTCGACATCCGCGAGTCGGAGGCGCGGGGGGACCTGACGCTCGTCTCCCCCGATATCGCGACCTGCCCGGCGTGCCTGTCCGAACTGCGCGACCCGACCGACCGTCGGTACGGCTATGCCTTCACGAACTGCACGAACTGCGGCCCCCGTTTCACGATCGTGGAGTCGCTTCCCTACGACCGCCCGGCCACGTCGATGAAGGCGTTCGAGATGTGCCCGGAGTGCGCCGCGGAGTACAGCAACCCCGGCGATCGCCGCTTCCACGCCCAGCCGAACGCCTGCCACGTGTGCGGCCCGCGCCTGTACCTCAACGGCGCCGACGCGCCCGCCGCCCTCGCCTGGAGCCCGGCCGAGCCCGTCACGCCGCTCCAAGATCGCACCCGTGACTCCGAGGCCGCCCGGTCCGCCGACGTCATGGCGCGCGCAGCCGCGATGCTCGCGGACGGCCGTGTCCTCGCGATCAAGGGCCTCGGCGGCTTCCACCTAGCGTGCGACGCAACGAACGAGTCCGCCGTCAGCACGTTGCGCGAGCGGAAGCGCCGCTGGGGCAAACCGCTGGCGATCATGCTCCCCACCCTGGAGGCCGTCCGCGCGCTGTGTGAGGTCAATGCCGAGGAAGCCGCCCTGCTCGATGGCACGAAACGCCCGATCGTCCTGCTCAAGTTACGTGCGAGGGCGACGAGCGAGCACGATGTCGCCCCGGCGGCGGATCCCCGGAGCGATCGGTTGCGAGCGCCGGACGAGACCGCAGGGCTCGACCGAAGCGCGAGCCCTGATCGCGCAGGGGAGCCGGCGACGGGATGCGGCGCGACGATCCTGGCCCCATCGGTCGCCCCGGGCCTGTCGGAACTCGGCGTCATGCTCCCGTACACCCCGCTGCACCACCTGCTGATGGACGCCGTCGGCGGCCGCCCGCTCGTGATGACGTCGGGCAACCTGTCGGACGAGCCGATAGCGATCGACAACGCCGAAGCGCTCGAGCGTCTCGCCCCGGTCGCCGACGCCTTCCTGCTGCACGACCGTGAGATCCGCCAGCGCTACGACGACTCGGTGGTACGGGTCATCGCAGGCACCACCGAGCTCGTCCGCAGGTCGCGCGGGTACGCGCCGTTCCCGCTGCGCCTCCCCTTCTGCACCGACGTCCACATCCTCGCGACAGGCCCGGAGCAGAAGAACACCTTCTGCGTCGCCCGCGAGTCGCACGCCTTCGTCAGCCAGCACATCGGCGACATGGAGAACGCGGAGACGCTCGAGGCCTACGAGCGCACGCTGGCGCTCTACGAGCAGATGTTCCGGGTCACGCCGCAGCTGGTCGCGTACGACCTGCACCCGGAGTACCTCTCCACGAAGTTCGCGCTCTCGCTCGGCCTGCCGTCCGTCGGCGTGCAGCACCACCACGCGCACATCGCGAGCGTCACCGCCGAGCACGGGGTGTCCGAGAAAGTGATCGGAGTCGCCTTTGACGGCACGGGCTACGGGACCGACGGCACGATCTGGGGCGGCGAGTTCCTGCTGGCGGACTGGGCCGGCTTCGAGCGCGTCGCCCACCTGCTGCCGGTGCGGATGCCCGGAGGCGCCGCGGCCGTCAGAAGGCCGGCCCGCATGGCATTCGGATTGCTCTCTTCACTTCAACGAGGGCTGTTCGATCATCCCGGCGCTTCTCTCCTGCGACGTACACTGACACCAGAGGAGCACACCACGCTCGAAGCGATGGTGAGCCGGGGGTTGAACAGCCCTCTCACGTCGTCCATGGGCCGGTTGTTCGACGCGGTCGCCGCGATCGCCGGCGTTCGGTCCGACGCCCTCTACGAAGGCCAGGCGGCGATCGAACTCGAGGCGCTCGCGGACCCGGACGAGCGGGGTGCGTACGCGTTCGGGTACTCGGGGGACGCTCCGGTGATCATCGATCCTGAGCCGGTGCTCCGCGCGATCCTCGACGACATGGCGGCCGGCGTCGGAGCTCCCACGATCTCCGCCCGGTTCCACAACGCGGTCGTCGCGATGACGGTCGAGGTGGCCACCGCGGCGTGCGCCCGCGCCGGAGCGCGCCACGTCGCGCTGACCGGCGGCGTGTTCATGAACCGGATCGTTCTCGCCGGCGCCCGTGCGGGCATCGGGGCCGCTGGCCTCGTCCCGCTCGTCCACCGCGACCTGCCCACCAACGACGGCGACGTGTCCTACGGGCAGACCGTCGTGGCGTGGGCGCAGCGCGATACGGTATAACAGGCCGGTACGCCGGCACTACATACGCACTGACCCGAGGAGCTCCCACATGTGCCTTGCGATCCCGGCCCGCGTCATCCTCATGAGCGACAACCGCATGGCGGAGGTCGATATCCATGGCGTCACCCGCACGGTGAGCCTGGACCTCACGCCTGAGGCCGAACTCGGCTCGTGGGTACTCATCCACGCGGGCTTCGCCATCCAGGTCGTCGACGAGCAGTTCGCCGCCGAGTCCTGGGACCTCATCAAGCAGATCGTATGGGTCGACGACGACGTTCCCGCGGAAGCCAGCGCCTGACATGGCGGACATCCTCTCCGCGTGGCGCGACCCCGAACTCGCACGTCATCTCATCGAGCAGATCGCCCAGGCGGCCGACCGTCCGATGAAGATCATGGAGGTCTGCGGCACCCACACCGTGGCGATCGCGCGCTTCGGGCTGCGCGACGTCATGCCGGACAACGTCACGCTGCTGTCGGGGCCTGGCTGCCCGGTGTGCGTCACCGCGAACCGCGACATCGACTTCGCCATAGAGCTCTCACGGCTGCCGGGCGTGGTGATCACCACGTTCGGCGACATGATGAAGGTGCCGGGCTCCCATTCGTCGCTTTCGCGTGAGAAGGCCGACGGGCGCGACGTCCGCATCGTCTACTCCCCGCTCGACGCGGTCCAGATGGCCGCGGCCGAGCCGGACAAGCAGGTCGTGTTCCTCGGCGTGGGCTTCGAGACGACGGTGCCCACGATCGCGGTCACCATCAAGCACGCCATGGCCCAGGGCCTCACGAACTTCAGCGTGCTGTCGGTGCACAAGACGGTGCCGGGCGCGCTGGAGGCGCTCGTCAACGACCCCGAGGTCGCGATCGACGGGTTCATCCTCCCGGGACACGTCTCCACGATCATCGGCCCCGAGCCGTACCGTTTCCTCGCCTCCACCTACCACGTCCCCGGCGTCGCGACCGGCTTCGAGCCGATCGACGTGCTGCAGGGGGTGTGGATGCTCGCGCGCCAGATCAGCGAGGGGCGAGCAGAGATCGAGATCGCGTACCAACGCGGCGTCAACGCCGACGGCAACCCCACGGCTCGCGCGCTGATCGAAGAGGTGTTCGAGCCGACCGACGCTGAGTGGCGCGGCATCGGCGTCATCCCCGGGACCGGCCTCGCGATCCGCCCCGAGTTCGCCGACTTCGATGCGGCGAAGCGGTTCGACGTCACCGTTCCCGAGCCCAAGGAGATCCCCGGGTGTCAGTGCGGGGACGTGCTGCGCGGCGTGGTGCTTCCGTTCCAGTGCAGGTTGTTCGGCAAGGGTTGCACGCCCGAGCATCCCATCGGGCCGTGCATGGTCTCCTCCGAAGGCTCGTGCGCCGCGTACTACCGATACACCGACTACGGCCGCGCCTGAGTCTTCAGGCACGGTCCCACCCGCATCCCCGGAGGTCCCCATGCGCTCAGACCGCGTTCTTCTCGCTCACGGCAGCGGGGGCACGATGATGCGCGAACTGATCGAGGACGTGTTCGTCGCGCGGTTCAACGACGAGGCGCTCCTGCGGATGGATGACGCGGCATCGCTTGAGATACCTCCCGGCCGCATCGCGCTGACCACCGACACCTACGTCGTCACGCCGCGGTTCTTCCCCGGCGGCGACATCGGCCGGCTGGCGGTCGCGGGCACGGTCAACGACATCGCCACCGCGGGAGCCACTCCCCTGTATCTCACCGTCGGGTTCGTCCTCGAAGAGGGCCTCATGGTCGAGGAGCTCGGCCGCATCCTCGACTCGATGGCTGAGGTGGCCGCCGAGGCCGGCGTGCGGATCGTCACCGGCGACACCAAGGTCGTCGAGCGCGGCCACGGAGATGGCATCTACATCAACACCGCCGGTGTCGGCGTCGTGCGCGACGGACTCGACCTCTCCAGCCGCAACCTCAAGGCCGGCGACGTGGTGCTGCTGTCCGGCACACTGGGCGACCACGGGATCGCCGTCATGTCGACGCGCGAGGGCCTCTCGTTCGGGACGGACGTGCAGTCCGACGCGGCGCCTCTCAACCACTTGGTTGCGGCCACGCTCGATTCCGCCCCGAACGCGCGGTGCTTCCGCGATCCCACCCGCGGCGGCCTCTCCAGCTGCCTGAACGAACTCGCGACCGCTTCCGGCGTCTCCATCACCGTCGACGAGGATGCCGTGCCCGTGCGCGAGCAGGTGCGCGGCGCGTGCGAGATGCTCGGCTACGACGTCTACCAGGTGGCCAACGAGGGCAAGATGGTCGCCGTGGTTCCCGCTGACGAGGCTGACGCCGCTCTTGCTGCGATGAAGTCCGCCCCCTACGGCGCGGACGCCGCCATCATCGGCACCGTGAGCGAAGGGCCCGCCGGCCGCGTCTACGTCAAGACCTCGTTCGGCGCCCGCCGCATCATGGACATGCTCGTCGGCGAGCAGCTGCCCCGGATCTGCTAGATGACGCCGGGCGCCCGCAGGGCGGGCTCGCTGGGCGGGCTGCTGCTCGTCGGCGCCGCAGGACTCGTCTGGGGCTCCATTCCGGTGGTCCTGCACGCTGCGGACGGCGCATCGGTCATCAAGGTCTTCTACCGCGTATTCTTCGCCGGCATCGTGCTCGTCGCGTGGATGACGGCCACCGGCGGATGGGCCGAGGTCGTGAAGCTGCCGCGGCGCAAACTGTGGCAGCTTGTGGGCCAGGGCGTCATCCTCACCGTCAACTGGGTGCTGTTCCTGACGGCGCTCGACATGACGAACGTCGCCACAGCGGAACTGCTGGGGTACATGGGCCCGGTCTTCGTCGCCGCCCTCGCACCGTTCGTGACCAAGGAACGGTTCGACGTCCGCATCGTCGTTCCCATGCTGCTGGCGCTGGGCGGGATCGCGGTGATCCTGGCGCCACAGGGTCTGGCGATGGCCGGTGGGCGGCAGCTGCTGGGCGCGGTGCTCGCCTTCCTCTCGGCGATGACCTACGCACTCCTGTTGCTCCGCTCGAAGAAGATCCTGCACGGCGTCACCGGGCGCGCGCTCATGATCGTCGAGTACGGTGTCGCGAGCGTGTTGCTCCTGCCGTTCGTGATCTGGTTGTACGCGAGGGGTCAGGGTCCCACCACGCTCGCATCCTACGGTGCCCTCGCCACGCTGGGGATCGTCCACACGGCGCTCGCGGGCATGCTCTTCCTGGCCGGGTTGCGCCGTGTGCGTACCGACCACGCGGCGATACTCACCTACGCCGAACCGGCTTCGGCTGTCGTGTTCGCGGCGCTCTTCCTCGGCCAGGCGCTGACCCTTCCCACGGTCGTCGGCGGGGTGATGGTCGTGGCGGGCGGCGCACTGGTGGCCCGGCTCGAGTCCCGAGACGTGGCGATGGGACCGGAGAGCGCAGGCGCGTTCGATGGTGACGACTCCGCCGGGAGCGGACCCGCCTCCTAGGCGCGAAGCCGCCGTGCCAGCGGCTCCCCGATGGGTACCATGGTGACGACCCTTGGTGGAAGGAAGCACCTCTTGGACGCTCGCTCACGCCTCATGGAGATGGACGCCATCGCGCGCCTCGCGGCCCGCGACGCCACGCTCTTCGCAGATCCGGGCATCGCTGCTGAGCGGCTTGGCTGGGTAGGGCTCCCAGCCGCCGCGTCGGAGACAGCTGCGGACTTCATGGCGATCGGCGACTCCGCGGCCGCCGCCGGCATGACCGATGTCGTTCTCCTCGGCATGGGCGGCAGCTCCCTCGCACCGCTCGTGCTGTCGCGCGCGCTCCCGCGCACCGCCGGGCATCCGGTGCTGCACGTTCTGGACACGACCTCCCCGCAGGCCGTCGGCGCCCTCCTCGACTCGCTCGATCCCGCGTCGACGCTCGTCATCGTGTCCAGCAAGTCGGGGACATCGATCGAGCCGCTGTCCCTGCACGGCATCTTCCGTTCGTGGGCGGTCGAGGCGCTCGGCGCCACCGCGCCCGAGCACTTCATCGCGATCACCGACCCGGGCACGCCCCTCGATGAGCTGTCCGTTCGCGAGTTCGGCATCACCGTCCATGCACCGGCCGACGTGGGCGGCCGCTACGCCGCCCTCACGCCCTTCGCGACGTTCCCGGCCGCGCTCATCGGCGTCGACGTCGAGCGGCTGGCGACGGTGGCGGGAGAGCTTGAGGACTCCTGCCGTGCGGCCGGCGACGACAACCCCGCGCTCGCGCTCGCATCGTGGATGGCCGATGCCTACGCTGCCGGACGCGACAAACTCACGATCGTCTGCTCACGGGGACTGGCCCCCTTCGGGCTTTGGGTCGAGCAACTTGTGGCGGAATCGACCGGCAAGGGCGGGAGGGGCATCCTGCCGGTGCTGGAGACTCATCCCGGCCTCCCGGACGCACACGGCGCCGACCGCATGACGTTCGTGCTCCGCGAGACCGACGACGACGCTCTCGCCGGCCTGGGTGCGCGCCTGCCTGAGGGGGAACCGGTCTTCGAGGTGGTGGTGGACGACGCCTACGCACTCGGCGCGGAGTTCGTCCACTGGGAGTGGGCTGTCGCGCTGTTCTCCGCGGTGGCCGGCATCGAGTGCTTCGATCAGCCCGACGTCGAGAGCGCCAAGGCCGCGACGCGTGCCATCCTTGCGAAAGCGGAGGCGGCGCCGTCTCGCACTGCACTCGCCTCCGGCGTGAAGGTCGCGGCATCGCCGGGGATCACGCTCACGGGACTTCAGGAGGCGGTCGACGACCTGCTGACCCGCGTGACCGCCGGCGGCTATCTCGCGGTGCTCGCCTACCTGCCTGAGGACGAGGACCTGCTGGCTCCCTTGCGCGCCGCGTGCGATGCCGTCTCGCTGGCTCGTGACGTCCCCGTCACGCTCGAGCTCGGCCCGCGCTATCTCCACTCGACCGGCCAACTCCACAAGGGCGGTCCCGCCGAGGGCGTGTTCCTGGTCGTGACCACCGCCGAGGGCGTCGACATGCCGGTACCGGGACAGCCGTTCACCCTGGCCGAGCTCCATGCCGCGCAGCCGGCTGGTGACGTCGCCGCCCTCGCGGATCGCGGGCGCCCCGTGCTTGCGGTGGAACTCCCCGGGACAGCCGACATCGCGGACGTCGTCGCGGCGTTGACGTGCGCGGTCGAGGCATAGTTGAGTACGATGGAGCAGACGTCGACACCATACGAATCGGCACCGGAGGCCACCATGCACCGCGCACCGCGCATCGCAGCGCTCTTGCTCACCCTCGTCGCCCTCGCCCTCGTGGCGGCGGCGTGCTCCTCTCCCCAGCCCACCGCCCCTGCGACGGGGCCGGTGGTCACTCCGGTGCCGACGTCTTCCGTCGCCCCGACGAGCACCTCTGAGCCCGAGGCGCCCACGGTTTCGACGGGGCCCATCGCGACACCTGCTGCCGGAACTGCGCTGCGCGGCAACATCCGCACCGCCGTGAGCGAGGGGCTCGGACTCAGCGGGACCGTCACCGTGAACCAGCTCTTCGCGCAGGGAACCGCCGCGGTGGGCGACATCTCCCCCGCCAGCGGATCGCGCATGTTCTTCGCCCTCACCGGCGGCCCGAAGGACTGGAAGCTCGTGTGGAGCGCGCCGTACGGCTCTTCGCTCGCCAGCGTTGTTGCGCTCGAGAAGGCGGCTCCGCTCGTGTCTCCGGAGCTCGCGGCCAAGCTCGTGTGGAACAAGAAGCTCGCCAAGCCCACGGCAGCCGCGCCCACCCTCGGGTCGTTCGAGGCGTTCGCCGCGAAGTCGGCCAAGAACATGGCCGGGACCGACTACACGGGGACGTTCACCTTCACCGCCAAGATCGCCAAGGACTCCAAGGGCGTGTGGTGGGGCAACGCCAACGCCGAGCCGAGCGTCGAGGGGCTCGAGCCGATCGGGATCTGGGGCAAGTACTCCGGCGGCAAGTGGACCGGCGAGATCGCGGACTTCTCCACCGAAGATGCGATGGCGGAGTTCTTCCCCGCCGACGTCATCAGCAAGCTTCAGCTCCCGTAGGGACGCTCGGCGTTCGGGAGAACAGCAGAAGGGCCCCGGCGCCGCCGGGGCCCTTCTGCGTGCGGACTGTTTCAGGGAAGTGGTACCACCCTCGCGTCGATCTCGCCGTCCGCCGCGATCGAGACGATCGCCACCGACGCCGGCTGACCGCCACGCGGGCCGGAGGGGCTGCCGGGGTTGACCCACAACACGCCGTCACGCTCGCCGATCGCGGCGATGTGGGAGTGCCCTGTGATAGCGATGCGCGCGCCGGCACGGACCGGATCGAGACTGCCCCCGAGGTCGCGCTCTCGGTGTGCGGCCACGATGCGCACGCCGCCGAGGACGACGTTGACGGCGATCGGCGTCATCGCGGCCCCGCCGATGTCGCAGTTGCCGCATACCGCTGTCGTGGGCGCGATCGCCCCCAGCACATCGAGGATGAGACCGGACCCGACGTCGCCGGCGTGGATGATGGCGTCGACGCCCGCGAACGCCTCCATGACGGAGTCCGGCATCTCCCCGTGCGTGTCGGAGATGACGCCGAGCCGGAACGGCCTGGCGGTGCGACCCGTGGCGCTCACAGCCCGAGCGCCTTCTTGAGCGAGGGAACCCGCCGGCGCGACACCGGCACCTGGGTCGCCGCCCGGTCCTTCATCGTGAGCAGAAGGGTGCCGCCGTACATCGGCACGACCTCCTTCACCTTTTCCAGGTTCACGACGAACCGGCGGTGCACTCGGAAGAACCCCCGGGGCTCGAGCTTGCGCTCGAGGTCCGCAAGCGACAGGGTCGAAAGGTAGCGCTCGCCGTCGGTATAGAGGTAGCTGTAGTCGTCCTTGGCCATGATGTGGAAGATCTCGTCCACGGACAGGAGAAGCTTCTTGCCCGCCTTCTCCACCGGGACCCGCTCGACGCGGGCGGTGCCGGCCACGGGGGCCTGCGGCCCGAGTTTCTCGATCGCACGCCGCAGGCGGGCCACCTCGACCGGCTTCACCAGGTAATCGGCGGCCTCGACCTCGAACGCTTGCACCGCATGCTCGGAGTACGCGGTGACGAAGACGATCGCCGGCGGGCGCTCGAGCTCGCCCAGCGCCTCGGCGAGCCGCATGCCGGACAGCCCGGGCATCTCGATGTCGAGGAACACGACGTCGTAAGGGATCGCGCGGATGAGCTGCATCGCCTCGGGAGCGTTGCTGGCCTCGCCGATGACCTCGACCCCTCCGGCCTCACTCAAGAGGAACCGCAGCTCACTGCGCGAGGGTGCCTCATCGTCGACGACGAGCGCCTTGAGCGTCATAGGACCAGCTCCGGCGCCGACGTGCTTGCGAGCGTGAGCGTCACGGTCGTGCCCTGTCCCTCGGTGCTGCTGACGGCGATCCCGCTGTCCGGGCCGAAGTGCCCCTTGAGCCTATCGTCCACATTCTTGAGCGCGATGCCAAGCCCGCGCCCGAAGCCGGCGTCGAGCACCCTCGGGAGGTCGGCGGCGGGAATCCCCCGGCCATCGTCGATGACCTCGAGGTGGACAGTGTCGCCCTGTGCGCGTGCGACGAGTTTGATGTGCAGAGGGCCGGACGGCCGGATACCGTGCTGCACGGCGTTCTCGACGATGGGCTGCACCACGAACGCCGGCACCTGCAGAGACTCGAGCCCGGGCGGCACGTCCTCGGCGAAGCGGATCCGCTCCTCACCGAAGCGCGCACGTTCGAAGACGAGGTAGCGCCGGACGTAGTCGAGCTCCTGCGAGAACGGGATGAGCTCGTCGCTGTTCTCGAGGGTGCGGCGGTAGAACGTGGCGAACTCGCGGAGCAACTCCCGCGCGCGGGGCGGGTCGGTGCGGATGAGGCTCGCGATCGTGTTGATCGTGTTGAACAGGAAATGCGGGTTGATCTGGCTCTGGAGCGCCTTCAGTTCCATGCGGCACGCCAGCTCGGTCTGCCGCTCCAGTTCCGAGAGCTCCAACTGAGTGGAGAGCAGCTTGGCGAGACCGCCGACCATCGTCACCTGAGTCTCGTTGATGAGCCGCGGGGTCTCGTAGTAGAACTTCAGCGTTCCGACCGGCGACTCCCGCGTCTCCAGCGGCACGACCACCGCGGCGTGGAGCGGGCAGTCGCGCTTCGGACAGCCGATCTCCTCGCGCGTCAGCAGCACACGATGTTCGCCGGTCTCGAGCACCTCGGAGGTGGCGCGGGTGATGATCGGGCCGCCCACGGTGTGGTGGTCCTCCCCCAGGCCCGCGAATCCGAGGACCGTGTCCCGGTCCGTGATCGCCACGGCAGTCGCGTCGGTGCGCTGCAGGATGAGGCGGCACACCTCCTGCGCCGTGTAGGGCGTGAGGCCCTGGCGCATGAAGGATAACGACTCGTTGGCGATATCGAGGATCTGCTGCGATTGCACCGCGCGGAGATGGTCGGGGCGAGAAGCCATGCGGACCCATATCGCGACGACGGCGCACGCCGCAAGCGCCATGGCGCCCGCGGACACGACGGCAGGCGGCGCTCCGAGCAGCGGCCCGAGGACGACGAACGCGCCGAGCACGACCGCAACAGACATCGCGGCCCAGTCCAGCAACAGGCGCCGTCGCATCACGCCACCACTCCTTGCCCGCGATCCGAGCCCGTCCCCGTGTCCGTCGAACAGGCCACGAGCACATCCCCTGTCTCGCGGAACCCGATCCCGCGGTAGAGCGCACGGGAGGCCGCATTGTCTTCCTGCGTCGAGAGGACCACGTTGCGTGCACCGCTGCCGGCGGCCCGATCGAGTGCCTCGAGGGCCAGTGCACGACCGATGCCCCGACGCCTCGCCTCGGGCGTGACCGCGAGCCGGCCCAGGCTTGCTTCGTCCGCCCGCAGCGTGGACAGAGTATATCCGACGAGACCGCCTTCGAGCAGCGCGACGACGATGCGCTCTGTGTCCAGAAGCCTCGACAAGGAGGCCGCGTCGTAGCGCCAGAACGGCTCGAAGCATGCGGCGTCCAGGCTCAGGATGGCGTCGAGGTCATCGGCTGTGGCAACGCGCAGCGCGACACCGGCAGGCAGGGCCACACCCGTGTCGGCGGGGACCCGGCGAGGCCGCGTGCGCATGACCACGACCCGCTGCGCCACGCGAAGGCCCGCGTCGAGATACGGAGTCGCCTCACGCTCCGGTACCAGCGGACCGACCAAACGTTCGAAACCTTCGGCAGCGGCGACTTCGCGGAGGTCGGTGACGAGCAGCGGCACGCGGTGCGGCGAGCACCACAACCCGAGGATCGCGCAGTCGGCGAGATGGTCGCGCCATCGGCCGAGCACCGCCGCCTCGCCGCGCTCCGTGACGCGCACTCTCCAAGGGGCGTCGCGGCTCATCTCGCGCAGCTCAGCCGCGGTGTCGACCACGTGCGAACGCAGAGCGGGCGCGGTGAT
>JAHEXP010000007.1 GCA_023252055.1 Coriobacteriia bacterium | reverse complement strand
CCCGCTCCCGTTCATGAGTTACGGATCGTCGTTCATGGTCACGAACCTTGCAGGTGTCGGTATCCTGTTGTCCATCTGGTCGCGCCGGTACGGAACCGGCGCCGCCTAGACTAGAACCTCTAACGGGAAGGGGGACGCGACCGTGGCGATGAACCTGCCGGTCGACGTCCGTGCGCTTTACGACGCGGGCAAGCGACTCAAAGAAGACCGCGAGCGGCCGGTGCGCATCGCGGTGCTCGTGGAGGTCGACGCGCCCGAGGCGCTGGTGGCGATCGCCCAAGCCGACTTGCACCCGAAGTCCGCAAACGGGATCGTCGACGTTTCCGTGGTGGAACCCGGCACGATGCTGCGGGTGAAGTCGCAGACCGACGCCGTCGTCGTGCTCGCGGGAAGCGGGGCCTACCTCGCTCCCACGCTGAAGGACCTGCACGAGCGGGCGATCCCGACGGCAGTCATCGCCATCAGGGAAGACGGGGCGGCGTTCGCGCGCCTCATCGGCCACCCGGAGAACGACGTCTTGGTGGGGACCGACCCGGAGGAGCTGATACGGGGCCGGTTCGCCGACTGGACGATGTCCCGACTCGAGAAGTTGCGCACCGCTCTCGGTCACAACTTCGAGTTCGTGCGGCGCGCCGTGGCGCGTGAAGCGGTCCGCCGGTGCGCGTGGCAGAACGCCGCCATCGGCGTCGTTCTCTTCCTGCCGGGCGCCGACATGCCCCTCATGACGATGAACCAGGGGCGCATGCTGCTGCAGATCGCGGCGGCCTACGGGCAGCCGCTGGATCAGGAACGCATCAAGGAGTTGGGGGCGGTGGTTGCGGGCGGCTTCCTGTTCCGGACGTTCGCACGCGAGCTCGTCGGCCTGATCCCGGGCTTCGGCTGGGCGATCAAGGGCGGTATCGCCTACACGGGAACGCTCGCCATGGGCACCGCCGCTATCACGTACTTCGAGGACGGAGCGGACCTGGGCGGCGTTGTGCGTGCACTCACCGAGCGGGCGGGGGAGGCCGCGTCGCGCGTAGCGGCTCTGCGCACCGGGCACTCCAACGAGTTCCTGGAGACGCTGCCGCAGCGGCCGCTGCCCGCAGTCATCGAGGCCGATACGTCCGAAGAGGTCGTGGCCACCCCCGCACCGGGCCAGCCTGTGCTCATGGAGGTCGCTGCCGTCCGTCCCACGCTGTTGGTCGCGGACAGCGAGACCTTGACGCCTGCCTCGCCGGGTCCCTCCCTGTGACCGGTGGGTGGGACCGCGTCGAGCCCCTGCTCGCGCACGTCGAGCGCCCGGCCCGCTACATCGACTCCGAGTTCGGTGCGGTTCACCGCGGCGAGGCGTCCTACCGGGTCGCGCTGCTGTATCCCGATACATACGAACTCGGAATGGCCAACCAGGCCATCGCGATCCTCTACGACCGCCTGAACGCTGTGGAGGGCGTAGGCGCCGAGCGCGTCTTCGTCCCGGCGTCCGATATGGCTTCTGCACTACGCAACTCCGGCGTGCCGCTGCTGACGCTCGAGGACTCGCGGCCGGTCGCGGCCTGCGACCTGTTCGGGATCACGCTGCCGTACGAGCTCTCGTGCACGAACGTGCTCGAGGCGATCGACCTCGCCGGCCTGCCACTTCATGCACGCGACCGCGACGAGCGGCACCCGCTCATCGTCGGCGGTGGCCCCTGCGCCTACGATCCCGAGCCGCTCGCTGACTTCTTCGACGCTTTCCTCATCGGTGAGGGCGAGGAGGCCGTCGCCGACATCGTGGCCGCTCACCGGGCGGCCAAGGACTCTGGGATGTCGCGCTCCGATCTGCTCGCATCGCTGGCGCTGATCCCGGGCGTCTACGTACCGTCACTGTACGAACCGGCGGCGGGTGGAGCGGCGGCGCTTCCGAGGCCGGGCACCGGAGCGCCGGCGGTCGTTCTCAAGCGCGTCGTGAAGGACTTCGACGCGGTCCGGTCGCCGGCCTGCCCGGTCGTCCCGTACATGGACGTCGTGCACGACCGCGCGACTATCGAGGTGTTGCGCGGCTGCACGCGTGGCTGCCGCTTCTGTCAGGCGGGCATGATCTATCGTCCCGTCCGAGAGCGGAGCGCGGATTCGGTCGTGCGCGACGCTCTTGCCCAGCTGCGGTGCACCGGGCAGGAGGAACTGTCGCTGTCGTCGCTCTCCACGACCGACCACAGCGCCATCGAGGAGATACTGCGGCGGCTCGGGGTGGCGTTGCGCGGCCGCGCGGTCAATGTCGGCCTGCCGAGCCTGCGGGTGGACGCCTTCGGAGTCGCGATGGCGCGCTTGGTGGGCGAGGGTGCCCGCGGGGGTCTCACGTTCGCACCCGAGGCGGGCACGCAACGCATGCGGGACGTCATCAACAAGAACGTCACCGAGCAGGACCTGCTCTCCACCGTCGAGACGGCGTTCGACGCCGGCTGGCGACGTTTGAAGCTCTACTTCATGCTGGGGCTCCCGACCGAGACCGACGAGGACATCCGTGGCATCGGCCGTCTCGTGGCCAAGGTGCTCGAGGTCGCACGCAAGGCCACTCCGCCCGCGCAGCGGGGCGGGATGCGCATCGCCGTGTCGGTCTCCACCTTCGTTCCGAAGGCCCACACTCCGTTCCAGTGGGAGGGTCAACTCACGCTGGAGGAGGTCAAGCACCGCCAGATGGTCCTGCGCGAGTCGATGCCCCGTAAGGGTGTGGACCTGCATTGGCACGATCCGGAGGTGTCTTTCGTCGAGGGCGCACTGGCGCGTGGCGGCCGTGAGCTCGCTCCGGTGATCGAGCATGCATGGAGAAGCGGTGGCGGGTTCGACGCGTGGACCGAGAAGTTCAGCCTCAAGCGGTGGCTGGAGGCGTTCGAGGCCGCGGGCATCGACCCGGTAGCGCTCGCTTCCGAACCCCGGGACCCGATGAGGGCGCTCCCATGGAGCCACATCTCCTCCGGTGTGTCCGAGGACTACTTGGCGCTTGAGCGCGAGGCGGCTCTGACCGGTGCCTCCACGCCCGACTGTTCCTTCGATGGCTGCACCGACTGCGGGGCCTGCCCGGCGCTGGGCGCGGACATCGTGCTGGCGGGAGGTCACCGTGGCTGACATGCCGTTCCGCCTGAGGGTGTCTTTCGTCAAGAACGGTCGTCTGCGATTCCTCAGCCACCTGGAGGTCGTCCACGCGCTGGAGCGTGCGGTCCGCCGCACGGAGCTGGAGTATGCTGTGACGCAGGGGTTCAACCCGCGTATGAAGATCGCGTTCGGGCCGGCGCTGCCGGTCGGGACCGCCGGGCTCGACGAGGCCTTCGACCTGTGGCTCGCGAGGCTGGTGCCGTCGGACGAGGCGTATCGGATGTTGCGGGCTTCGACCCCTGAGGGCCTCGCACCGACGGAGGCGCGGTACGTGAACGAGCGTGGACCGTCGCTCACCGCCGCGATGACGCTCGCGTCGTACGAGGTCGTAGTGGAAGACCCGGGCATGGGTCCGGGAAGGTTTGCGGAGGCGCTTGCCGGCGTGATCGGGTCGGGGAGCCTCGCGATCGAACACAAGGGTGCACACAAGGTTTACGACCTCACGGTCTGCCTCCCCGAAGGGGCGCAGGTCAGCGAGGAACCCGGCCGGGGCGTGGTGAGCATGACCGTGCGCATGGGCGCATGGGGCTCGCTCAGGCCGGAGGCCCTTGTTCGCGAGGCGCTCGGACGCATGGATGCCCAAGAGGCGTCCGTAGCGGTCACACGCACACGACTCCGCCCGGAAGAGGCGCCCGCCGCACGGGGGTGAGGCGGTCGCCATAGGAGTCGAACGTGGCTGAAGTGATGCGGGAGATGCTGATCTCCCACGACAGCTCCGAGACGCGTGTCGCGGTGCTGGAGGACGGGGCGCTCGTCGAGTTCTACCTCGAGCGGGCGAAGCGGTCGGTGGTCGGGAACGTGTATCTCGCGCGCGTGCGCGACGTCCTTCCGGGCATGCAGGCCGCCTTCGTCGATATCGGGCTTGAGAAGAACGCGTTCCTGTACGTCGATGAAGTGGTCACGGGCGACGGGTCCGTGGAGGTGCCGCGTCGCGAGATCTCACAGTTGCTCTCTCCCGGGCAACAGGTCGTGGTGCAGGTGCTCAAGGACCCGATGGGTACGAAGGGCGCGCGCGTCACCACCGACGTCACCCTTCCGGGCCGCTTCCTGGTCCTGATGCCGTTCTCCGAGTTCGTCGGTATCTCACGCAAACTGCCCGACGCCGAACGCGAGCGTCTGCATGCTCTCATCACAGAGGCGGCGCCTCCCGGTATCGGGCTGATCGTCCGTACGGCGGCCGCCGGCGCGAGCGACAAGGACCTGCTCGCCGACCTCGAGTTCCTGCAGCGGCTGTGGAAGCGCGTCCAGCATCAGGCCACCGAGGCCCTCGCACCCGAGGTCATCTACACGGAGATGGACCTTGCGCTGCGCTTCACACGCGACGTCTTCGGTGAGGACTTCAAACGACTCGTCGTCGACGACCGCGCCACCTACGACAAGGTCGTCTCGTTCCTGAAGAAGAGTTCGCCGCACCTGGTCAAGCGCCTGTCTCTCTACCGCGAGAAGGTGCCGCTCTTCGACCATGCGGGCGTGGACATGCAGATCGACACGGTGCTCGAGCGCACGGTGCGCCTTCCCTCCGGCGGGTACATCGCCATCGACCAGACCGAGGCGCTCACCGCCATCGACGTGAACACCGGCTCGTTCACCGGGCGCCGCAGCCTGGAGGACACGATCCTCAAGACGAACCTCGAGGCCGCCACGGAGGTCGTCCGGCAGCTCAGGCTCCGTGACATCGGTGGCATCATCGTCATCGACTTCATCGACATGGAGGACGTGGCTCACCGGCAGTTGCTCCAGCAGCGGCTCGCGGAGGCGCTGGAACGTGACCGCACCAAGACCCGCGCGAGCGAGATAACCCGGCTCGGCCTGGTGGAGATGACCCGCAAGAACGTCACCGACGGCCTGTACAACGTACTCACCGAGCCGTGCCCCACGTGCCACGGGCAGGGGAGGGTGCTCTCCGAGGCGACCCGCCGGATAATGGTCGAGCGTCGGATGAGGGAGACACTCCTTGCGGGCAGGAGTGCCGCGTACCTGTTCGGCATCGCCCCCGAGACGTTCGCGATCGTGAACCAGCCGGGCCGCAACGTGCTCGCGGCCCTTCGTGCCGAGACCCGCAAGCAGGTGGCGATGGTAGCCGATCCCGACTGCGGCCCTGCCGAAGTCAGAGTCCTTATCGAGGGCAAAGCCGGATCCATCGAACGTGCGCTCCGCTAGCGAGAGCAGGTGTGGGGCTCCCCGGAGCGGGCCGTGTGTCGCCCTTCGGCCCGCGCAGGGGAGCGCGACACCTGCGGGCACCCGTAAGTGGACACGCCCGAGAGCGTGGCGCGGGGTTTGCGCACGAGAACGGCTGTGCTAACATACCTCCTCGCGCAATCAACCGAGCAGTAAGGGCAATCTGACATGTATGCAGTGGTCAAGACCGGCGGCAAGCAGCTGAAGGTCGTAGTGGGCGAGACGGTCTCCGTCGAGCTCCTCGACGCACAGCCCGGCGCCGTCGTCACACTGCCCGCGCTTCTGGTCAACGATGGTGAGAACGTCCTTGTCGGAGATGACGCGGCGAACGCCACCGTCACCGCCGAGGTCCTGGGCCACGGTAAGGCCGACAAGGTCATGATCTTCAAGTTGAAGAAGCGTAAGGGCTACAAGCGCACCCGCGGTCACCGTCAGGACCTGACGCTCATCAAGGTCACCGACATCGCGCTCGCGGGCGCCAAGAAGGCCGCCAAGGCGGTCACGTCCGTCGACGAGACGGCGGTGACCGAGAAGCCGGTCGCCGCCAAGAAGCCGGCCGTCAAGAAGGCAGCCGCGCCTGCGGATGCCGAGACCAAGACGGTCGCGAAGAAGCCTGCGGCGGCCAAGAAGCCGGCTGCCACCAAGGCCGACGCTACCGAGAAGCCCGCGGCGAAGAAGCCCGCGGCGAAGAAGACCGCCAAGCCGGCTGAGCCGGCCGAGTAACAACGAGGCAGGTGTAGAGAGATGGCACACAAGAAGGGCCTCGGCTCGACCCGCAACGGTCGCGACTCCAAGGCCAAGAGACTCGGCGTGAAGCGTTTCGACGGCCAGGTCGTCACCGGCGGCACGATCCTCGTCCGCCAGCGCGGCACGGCGATCCACCCGGGCGAGAACGTCGGCCGTGGCGGGGACGACACGCTGTTCGCGATGACGGCGGGCGTGGTTCAGTTCACGCGTGGCTTGAAGCGCAAGGTGCACATCCGCCCGGCAGCCGCCGAGTAGGCGAGCCGAGCAGCGACGGTGCGTCCGTTCGCAGCACTCCTCCGAGCCCCCCGCCGCTACCAGCAGTGGGGGGCTCGCGTTAGTCTTGAACACATGGGACGGCGCCCCGATACGGGGACGCTGCCCGGGCAACATGAGATGACGTGGTATCGATGTTCGTCGACGAGGCACGGATCATGGTCGGGGCAGGGGACGGCGGCGCCGGATGCTCGTCGTTCCGGCGTGAGAAGCACGTTCCCAAGGGAGGCCCGGACGGCGGCGATGGCGGTCGTGGCGGCGCCGTTGTACTCGTCGCGGACCCGCAGACCTCGACGCTGATCGATTACCAGTTCAAGCGCCACTTCAAGGCCACCCGCGGCACCCACGGCAAGGGCAGCCGCATGGATGGAGCGGTCGGCGAGGACCTCGAGCTCCCGGTCCCGCTCGGCACGATCATCCGCGACGACGAGACCGGCCGCGTGATCGCCGACCTCACCCATGCCGGGCAGAAGGCGGTGGTCGCCCGCGGCGGCCACGGCGGTCGCGGCAATACGCACTTCGTGACGCCGACGCGTCGGGCACCGGCGTTCGCGGAGTTGGGCGAGCCCGCCGAAGAGCGCTGGATCACGCTCGAGCTGAAGCTGCTGGCCGATGCCGCGCTCGTGGGCTTCCCGAGCGTCGGCAAGTCCTCTCTCATCGCGAGGATGTCCGCGGCGCGCCCCAAGATCGCGGACTACCCGTTCACGACGCTCGTGCCGAACCTGGGAGTCGTGAAGGCCGGCGAGTACGGGTACGTGGTCGCCGACGTCCCCGGGCTCATCGAAGGCGCCAGCGAGGGCCTGGGCCTCGGGCACGCCTTCCTGCGTCACATCGAGCGAACCGCGGTCATCCTGCACGTGGTCGACCTCACGGGCGGCTACGAGGAACGCGACCCGATCCAGAGCATCGGTGCGATCGAGGGTGAGCTTGCGGCGCACGCTTCCGAGCTCGCACTTCGGCCCAGCGTTCTGATCGGTAACAAGATCGACGCCGAAGGTGCGCGTGAGGCATCCGAGAAAGTAGCGGCCTGGGCGGCCGAGCAGGAGCGCCCGTACTTCGCCGTGTCCGCCGTCACCGGCGAGGGCATGGACGCGATGATGCAGTCAGTCGGCGAACTGGTGCGCGCCTCGCGCGTCGCCGTGGAGTCCGACATCGCACCGTACCAGCAGGTGTACGTCTATAACCCGCCCGAGGACGAGGACCTGAGCATCGAGAAGACCGCCGCGGGCGAGTTCACCGTCCACGGCAAGCACATCGAGCGGATGGTCGTCATGACGGAGATCGGCAACGACGAAGCCGTCGCTCATCTCCAGCGGCGCCTGCGCCGGGCCGGCGTCGAACCTGCCCTGTTGAAGGCAGGCGCCATCGACGGCGACTCGATCACCATCGGGCCCGTGACGTTCACCTTCGAGGCCGAGGGTTCGCTCGACGAGTAGCGGTGTTCGCCCGCGCCCGCGGGCCGCTCCGCTACCATGAATGACCAGTGAAGCCGCATGTCGGGAGTGCCATGAGCCACGGGAAGCGGATCGTCGTGAAGGTGGGCACGTCGACCCTGACAGGGGCCGACGGCCGGGTCGATCGCGCCTGGCTGGCCGATCTTGCACGCCAGACGGCGTCGCTGCGCGCGGGCGGCGCAGACGTCGTCATCGTGAGCTCCGGCGCGATAGCCGCCGGCGTGGAGGTCCTCGGCCTCGACAAGCGCCCCTCGGAGCTCACCGGACTCCAGGCTGCGGCGGCGGTTGGTCAGGTACGCCTCATCGGCACGTACGACGCGGTGATGCGCGAGGCCGGCGTACCGGTCGCGCAGGTGCTCCTGACCCGTCACGACACCGGTCACAGGCAGGCGTACCTCTTCGCATGCCGCACCCTGGACCGCCTCCTGGACATGCGCGTCGTGCCCGTCGTGAACGAGAACGACACGACGGCCGTCGAAGAGATCCGGTTCGGTGACAACGACACCTTGGCGGCTCTCGTAGGCGTCATGGTCAATGCAGACCTCGTGGTGCTCCTCTCCGACATCGAGGGCCTCTACGACCACGACCCGGGACAGGACGACTCAGCCGTGCTCCTGGAGCACGTGGACGCGCTGACCGACGATGTGGTGGCGGCCGCAGGAGGCGCCGGCAGTGAGCACGGGACCGGTGGGATGGCCACAAAGCTCGAGGCGGCCAGGATACTGATGAAGGCCGGTATCCCCATGGTGGTGTGTGACGGGCGCCGCCCCGACGTGATCCTGGACGCCTTCGCGGGCGAGCCCGTCGGCACATACTTCGCGGGCGGTGAGGGCGAGGTCGAGGCGCGCAAGCTCTGGATCGCGTTCGCCCGCCATCCGAAGGGCACGGTCGTCGTGGACGATGGCGCTCGCGAGGCGCTATGCTTGCGCGGCACGAGCCTCCTACCGGCCGGCGTCGTTCGTGTCGAGGGTCGGTTCGCTGCCGGAGACCCGGTGGCGATCGCCGATCTTTCCGGGGTGCAGTTGGCTCGCGGGCTGGCGGACGTATCGTCGGCCGACCTCGACCGCATCAAGGGCATGCGGTCGGACGCGGTGGCCGCGATAGACGCGGCGCTGGCCGGCCACGTGGTCGTGCACCGCGACCGGCTCGTCATCCTGTGACACACACCCTTCTCCCCAGAGGGAACGGGAACGGAGATGAGGCCATGTCCGAAGTGAGAGAGCTTGCGCTCAGGGCCCGGGACGCGTCCCGCGTTCTCGCGCGCACGTCGAGCGCGGTGCGCGACCAAGCACTGTTGGCCATGGCCGCTGCGCTGATGGAGCGGGCGGACCTGGTGCTCGCGGCGAACCTGCTCGACATGCAGGCGGCTCGTGAGGGTGGTACCCCCGCGCCTCTCTTGGACCGCCTCATGCTCGATGAGACCCGCGTCGCCGCGATCGCGGAGTCGATCGTGTGCCTCGCCCGCGAGTCGGACCCTATAGGGGAGGTCGTCTCCGGGCGCCGTATGCCCAACGGCATCGAGCTCGAGCAGGTTCGTGTGCCGCTGGGCGTCGTCGCGATGATCTACGAGGCCCGGCCCAACGTGACCGCCGATGCGGCCGCCTTGTGTGTGAAGACCGCGAATGCGGTCATACTGCGCGGCGGGTCGATCGCTCTCCGCTCGTGCGTGGCCATCACGGAAGTCCTCGCCGACGCGCTCGCGGGTGTGGGGTTGCCGCGGGACTGCATCCAGTACGTCACGTCCACCGACCGCGCCGCCACGGACGAGCTGATGTCCCTGCACGGGCTCATCGACGTGCTGATCCCTCGAGGCGGAGCCGGACTCATCCGCACCGTCGTCGAGAACGCCAAGGTGCCGGTCATCGAGACCGGCGTGGGCAACTGCCACATCTACGTCCACACCGGCGCAGACCTGGCCATGGCGCTGCCGATCATCATCAACGCGAAGTGCCAACGCCCCGGTGTCTGCAACGCCGCCGAGTCGCTGCTCGTCGACGCGGCGGTCGCCGCCGAGATGCTGCCGCCGATCGTGCGCGCGCTTGCTGAGGCGGGCGTGGCCATGGTGGGAGATGAGCGCGCGGTCGAGCTCGGCGGTGGCGCTGTCACCGCCGCGACCGAAGCCGACTGGGGGGCCGAGTTCCTGGACCTGAAGATGTCGGTGAAGGTCGTGGCCGGCATCGACGAGGCGATCACGCACATCAACCGCTATGGAACGCAGCATTCGGAGGCGATCGTCACAGGGGACTACGCGGCAGGGCAGCGGTTCGTGGACGAGGTCGACGCCGCTGCGGTCTACGTCAACGCCTCCACGCGCTTCACCGACGGAGCAGAGTTCGGCCTCGGCGCTGAGATCGGCATCTCGACGCAGAAGCTGCACGCGCGGGGCCCGATGGGCCTTGTGGCGCTGACGTCGACCAAGTTCATCGGCCGCGGCAACGGGCAGGTGCGCTGACGTGAGGAAGACGCTGCGACTCGGGATAATGGGCGGGACATTCGACCCCATCCACTTCGGCCACCTCGTCACGGCTGAGGAGGCACTCGTCCAGTTCAATCTGGACAAGGTCGTCTTCATGCCCACGGGGCGGCCGGTGCGCAAGACGCACCGATACGTGTCCTCTCCCGAGGACCGCTATCTGATGACCGTGATCGCCACGGCTGCCAACCCGGACTTCGAGGTCTCCCGGATCGAGATCGACCGCCCCGGAGCGACCTACACCGTCGACACGATGCTCCAGCTGCGCGAGATCCACGGACCACGTGCCGAGCTCTTCTTCATTTCCGGGGCTGACGCCGTCCGCGAGATCCTGACGTGGAAGGACGCTGCGCGGTTCGCGGAGCTCTGCACGTTCATCGCGGCCACGCGTCCGGGCTTCGACTCCGCGCTGGAACCGTTCGAGGCGGTGGGCGACGCCGCGGTGGCGCCGCGTGTGGAGGCTATGGAGGTCCCGGCGCTCGCGATCTCGTCGAGTGACATCAGGGCCCGGGTCGCCGCTCGCAGGCCGATCCGCTACCTGCTGCCCGAGGCCGTGGCCGCGTACATCGAGAAGAACGGGCTGTACCGTGAGCCGGTCGCCTGAGCTGATCGGACAGGCACGCGCGCTCGTCGCGGCCCGGCTGACCCCGGCCTCGGCTGCGCACAGCGAGCGGGTGGCGAGGACCGCCGTCGAGTTGGCGCGCCGCGTGGGTGTCGACGAAGCGGACGCGGAGCTGGCAGCCCTCTTGCACGACTACGCCCGCGACCTCGGTCACGAAGAGCTGGCCGCGCAGGTTGAAGACTTGGCAGTGCCGGTCCTGGAGTTCGAGCAGGAGCATCCGCAGCTGTTGCACGCCCGGCTCGGAGCGGCGCTCGTTCGCCGCGACCTGCCCGGGGTCGGCGAAGCGGTCCTGTCGGCCATCGAGGTCCACACCGTGGGCGCGCTGCCGATGTCGGACCTCGATAGAGTGGTGTTCATGGCAGACATGATCGAACCGGCGCGAAACTACCAGGGCGTCGACGAGGTGCGCGCAACGTGCGCGTCGGCGACGCTGGCGGAGTGCTTCCGCGTGGGGTACGGGCGTACCGTCCGCCACCTCATGCAGACCGGATGCCCTGTCCATCCCATCTCGGCCGCCGTCGGCGCGCAGATCGAGCGCGAGACCGGCCGGGCGCTCTTCGACCCGCCGGAGGTGGGACGGTGAGCTCCTGGTGGCGTCGCGAGAAGCCGGCTCGTCGCCGGCGAGTGGACCCGGACCTCGATATCACGCTCGAAGGGGCCGAGCCTTCGTGGGAGCCGCCTCAGGCCGAGTCGCTCTTCGACGCCGACGAGTATGTCAGCGACTGGAGCGGCCGCTTGACGTTCGAGCAGGTCTTCGGGTCTGAGGCCGGCTTGGACGGTGAGCTCGCCGATGCCGCCGGGAGAGAAGGCGGCCGCGACGAGTCTGTCACTGCGAGCGACCTTGGCGCCGCTGACGGGACGTGGGCCGAGCCCATCGCCGAGCACTCCCAGGACGCCGGGCCTTCGGAAGAGCCGGCCTCGTGGCCGTGGCAGGCGGGCGCCGGGTTCTCCGACGAGGATGAGGATCCCGCGCACGGTCATCACCGGCACGTGCGCCGCCGTCGGTTCGGGCGCGCCCGCAAGGTCGCGGCCGCTGTGGCGGTGGAAGGTGACGTGTCCGCACTCACGGAAGCAGCGGTGTCCGAGATACCGGCGCGCTCCGAGCACGGCTCCCGGGACGTCTTCGAAGGCCCCTGGGGCCGCGTGCTCGGCGTGTTCCTCATCGTGTGCGTGCTCCTGGGTTCGCTCTACGGCCTTGCCGTGGGGGTGAACGCGGTCGCTCGCTGGAACGCACGAAGGGTCGCCGCGCTCAACGCGGCACCGGCATCACCGGCCGAGGACAACCTGCTGGTGATCGGTGTGACCGACGGCGTGGCGGTCGGGTTCACGGCTCTCAAGGCCGAGCGGGGCAGTCACCGGATCCTTGGCATCGCCATCCCCGACGGCGCGTTCGTGGAGGTGCCGGGCCAGGGGTTCGAGCGCGTGGGCGTCAGCTACGCGGGCGGGCCGGATGTGAGCAAGGACACCGTCTCCAACTATCTGGGCGTGCCGTTCCGGTCCTACGTCGTCATCGACGGCGCCTCCTACCAGGCGATGCTGAAGGATCAGAGCGTCACCGGGATCATGTCGCATGTGACCTCCACGGACCTCACAGCGGCCCACAGGGCCTCTTTCACGACGTACTTCGCATCGGTGAACACGAAAGACGTCTGGATCGTGCCGCTGCCCGTGAAGCCCGTGGCCGTGGGCGACCAGCGCTACTTCGAGCCGCAGCGTGCGCAGGTCGCAGACCTGCTGCTGCAGTGGTGGGGGGTCCAGGCGAGCCAGCAGAAGGCCACGCCGCGGGTGATCGTCTACAACGGCGTCGGCACTCCGGGGATCGCCGGTCTGGCGGCTCAGCAGCTCATCCGGGCCGGGCTGCGCGTGGTCGACAGCGGCAACGCCGACAACTTCAAGCATGCGACGACGCTCGTTCTTCTCTACCATGGGACTCAGGCCGATGCCGAGCTCGTTCGCAAGACCCTCGGCGTGGGCCAGATCGTCGTCCAGTCCTCCACACAGGACCTGGCCGACATGATCGTCATAATCGGCGCGGACTACCGTCCGCCCACAGCCGACCTGTCAGCCGTTCCGACGGCATCCGTGAGCCCTTCCGAAGGAGTGCAGTGACCCAACCCACACGCGCAAGTATCGAGGCCCTTGTTCGGATCGCCGCGGCGGCCGCAGCCGAGAAGAAGGCGACGGATGTGATGGCGCTCGACGTCGGCCAGACGATCGTCGTCACCGACTTCTTCCTGATCGCGACCGGCTCCAACGACCGCCAGGTGCACGCGATCGCGGACGCCATCGAGGACGCGTTGCGTGAGGCGGGCGCGAAGCCGATCGGCAGCGAGGGCGAGGCCGAGCTCAAGTGGGTGCTGCTCGACTACGGTGACTTCGTGGTCCACGTCTTCCAAGCCAGCGAGCGCGAATTCTACCGTCTCGAGAAGTTGTGGAGCGACGCGCCCCGCCTGGACCTTCCCGCCGAAGTGGCGAACGTCACCGCCGCTCCCGCCGTCGAGGACGCGCCCGAAGAGGTCTCGTGACCGAGAAGACCCGTCGGTTGCTCGTGACGGCGGCCCTCGTGGCCGTCGCCGCCGTGTGGGGTGCGACGTTCGTCATGGTGCGCGACGCGGTCGCCCACTACCCGGTGTACTCGTTCCTGGGGTGGAGGTTCGCCATCGCGACCGTCGCGTTCGCGGGGATCTTCCCGCGGTCCCTGCGGCGTATCGACCGGGCGACGCTCGTGACCGGGCTCGGCGCCGGCGTGCTGCTGACTGCCGGGTACGTGTTCCAAACGTTGGGTCTGGCGCCCGGGATGACGACTCCCGGGCGCGCCGCGTTCATCACCGGCATGTTCGTCGTCATCACCCCGGTCCTGCAGGCGCTGGTGTTGCGTCGTATGCCGCGGTGGACAGCGTGGGTGGGAGTGGCATGCGCGGTCACGGGCCTGTGGCTGCTCTCGGGCGGTGGGGCCGCCGGCGCGTGGAACTTCGGGGACACGCTGGTCCTTTTGTGCGCCGTCGTCTATTCCGGCCACATCATCGTGCTGGGATCCGTGGGCCGCGGCCACGACACCCTCGCGCTCACGTTCGTACAGCTTGCGACGGTGGCGGTCGTCTGTGGCGCGGTGGGGCTCGTTTCGGAGCACGCGCCGGTGCCGGGCGGGTCGGGCATCTGGACCGCGCTCCTCGTGACCGGCGTCTTCGCTTCGGCCCTGGCGTTCGCGGTGCAGACGCAGGCGCAGAAGCACCTATCGCCGACGCGGACCGCTCTCGTTCTGATCTGCGAGCCGGCGTTCGGAGGGCTCTTCGCGTGGCTGCTCATCGGTGAACGTCTGAGCGCGCAGGGGATCGCCGGGGCGGGGCTCATCCTCGCCGGGATGGCCGCGAGCGACGTGCTCGGCACCTTCGTCGCCCAGCATGGCGAGCGCGACGTTCTCGAACTGGGGATCGAAGGGCCTCCCGGGCACCTGGTGGACACCGCCGAGGAGTGACAGGCTGCCCCGGGCGCGCCGTGTGGAGTGGCGCGCGCGTCGGAGGAGCGGTCTTTCGTGTTGACCCTCCAGCACGCCGTTCGTATACTGTCCCTCGCGCCCGAATCCGGGCGACCCAGTGAAGTGGGGCCATAGCTCAGTTGGGAGAGCGTCTGGCTGGCAGCCAGAAGGTCAGGGGTTCGAGCCCCCTTGGCTCCACCAAAGCAACACCAGCGGGCCGGTCGCACCCAGCGGCCGGCCCGCTTCCTTTGCGAAGGGAAGGTGCGACGACGCAGCGGCAGCTCCACATGCGCGTGATCGCCCTCGCGACCGCCGTCCTGCTTGCGGCGTGCGGGGCGCCCTCCACCGCCATGGCCGCCCGCTCGAGCGCCGCGATCCGCCGCTCGCTCGCCGCCAGGAAGGCCGAGGCGGCGAAGATCGAAGCCCGCCTCTCCTCGGCGCGTTCGGCGCTGACGAACGCGCTGGCCGAGTCTTCCGACGCGCAGGCCGCGCTCGAGGACGCGCGTCAGCAACTCGCTGCGACGAGCCAGACGCTCGGGCTCCTCGACGGTGAGATCTCCCAGCGTCAGTCCGCGCTCGACGACCGTGCCGTCTCGCTCTACACCAACGGCGGACTCGGGATGCTCGAGGCGTTGCTGTCGGTGGGAACGCTCGACGACCTCTTCTCGCGTATCGAGCTGTTCTCCTACATCCAGCAGTCGGATACCGATCTGGTGTCGTCGCTGTCGTCGAGCCGGGGCCAGACAGAGTCACTACAGCAGCAGCAGGCACTGCGGGAGGCCGAGCTGATCGCCCTACGGCAGCGGGCGGATGCGCGGAGCGCGACGGTGGAGCTCGCGGTCGCCGCCCAGCGGCACCTAATGGACTCGGTGGGTGCTGACATCAAGAAGCTCGTGACGGCCGAGGAAGAGGCGAGGGCCGTCGAGGCCGCGGCGTCCGCCGACAGCGGCGGCGGGTCGGCGCCTCCGCTGCCCTACGACCCGAACAAGATCATTTCCGAAGCGTCATTCGCGGGATCCAACGGGATGAGCGTCGATGCGGTCCAGGCGTTCCTGCAGGCGCAGGGAAGCTCCCTGAAGTCCTACACGGCGCCCGACCACAACGGGGTGCGAAAGAGCGCGTCACAGATCATCGTCGACGCCTCGCTCGCATGGGATGTCAGCCCCAGGGTGCTTCTGGTCGTGCTCCAGAAGGAGCAGTCGCTCATCAGCGGCGGTAAGGCGAGTCAGTACGCCCTCGACTGGGCGATGGGGTGCGGGAAGATGGATTCCGCCACCCTCCAGTCGTACAAGGGCTTCGGTAACCAGCTCTGGGGCGGTGCCCGGGCCCTGCGCCACAACCGGGCGAACTGGCGGTCGGGGATCTCGCTCACCATCGACGGGGCCGCGGTGTACCCGGTCAACGCCGCCACGTTCACGCTCTACCGGTACACGCCCCATTTCCACGGCAACACCCTGTTCTGGAAACTGTACTGGCGCTACTTCGGGAGTCCCTTGGACTGAGCGGTTGTCGCCGGTGTCGCGAATGCACCCGCTGTCGCTCCGACCTCGCGCCTGTCCCTTGTCGTGACCACCACAAGAGGCAGATACTGGGCGCGCGTTACAGGGGTGTGCAGGCGTCGGCCCGGATCGCCGCCGATGCGATGTCAAGAGGCGCTGCGCGACAGGGGACGCATGAGCGACCAGGGGCCGATGGAGGGTGCGTGCGCCGATCCCGGCGGTGCTGTGGCGGAGGTCGGTGACTCCCAGCAGGCGTACTTCCTCGCGCCCGAATTCATGGCTGCGGTCGTCGCGTCGTCCCAGGACGCGATCTTCACGACCGATCTGGACGGCGCGATCACCAGCTGGAACCCGGGCGCTGAGCGCCTGTATGGATACCGGATCGCAGAGGTCCTCGGCGAGCACGTCTCCGTGCTCGCCGGCTACCGGAACGCGGACGAAGTCGAGTCGCATCTCGAGCGCATCCGCACGGGCGAGGTCATCGAGAGGACGGAAGTCGAACGCCGTCACAAGGATGGCAGGATACTGTTCGTTTCGCTGGCGATCTCACCGGTCGAGCTCGACGACGGCACGCTCGTGGGCGCGTCGATGGTCGTACGGGACGTTAGCCAGCAGCGGGAATGGGACGAGCGACTCGCCCAGATGACCCGGCGGATCGAGCAGCAGACCACGATGCTCGACGTGGTCCTGCGGACGACCCCCGACCTCCTGTTCCTTTTCGACAGGACCGGCCGCTTCATGTACGTGAGCGAGCCGGCCCTGGCGGCCCTCGATGCGCGTCTGGAGGACATGTTCGGAAGGCGCGGCTCGGGCCTCAAGACGCGCTCACAGCTCCTCGACGTCATCGACGCGCACGTTCTCGACGTGATGGGGACGGCGTCGGAGTGGAGGGGGGAGGCGGCGGTACCGGACGGCGCGCGATCGGCGGCGTGCGAAGTGCTCATCGCCCCCGTCGTCGGCCCCGAGGGCGATGTCTCAGGCGCTGTGGCGACCGTCCGGGACATCAGCGCGCGTTCGGCCGCTGAGGCCCAGGCGGCAGCCGAGAAGTCGTTCACGGACGCGGTCATCGATGCCGCGCCGGGCATCTTCTTCACCACCGACCGCGACGGCCGTCTGGTGCGCTGGAACGCTCAGGCGGAGCGCTTCACCGGGCTGGGTGCTAACGAACTCATCGGCGCCGACGGCTTCGCTTTCGTACTCGACGAGGACCGTGAGGCGGCGCGCGCCGGCTTGCAAGCCGCGATCGAGACCGGCTCCAGCCAAGTGCAGGTGAGATGGCACGGGGTCGACGGAGTCCGCGACAACCTCGTGATCTCCCGCCGCGCCGACATCGGCGGCTCCCCGTACATCATCGGTTTCGCAATGGATGTCACGGAACGCGTGCGTGCGGAGGCCGAAGTGCGGGAGGCGCGCGACGGGTTGGAGGAGCGGGTCGAGGAACGCACCAAGGAGTTGCAAGCGGCCAACGCGCGCCTCAAGCGCACCGAACGCGCGCTCTTGACCTTGAGCTGGAGCAACCAGGCGCTCGCGCAGGCGACCGACCCGGAACGCCTCTTGCAAGACGTGTGCGCGGCCGCCGTGGAACTCGGCGGATATCGCATGGCATGGGTCGGCCTCGTGGTCCACGACGGCTCTTGGAGGATCGCCCCCGTTGCACGAGCCGGCCTGGACGAGGGGTTCTTGGACACCGTCGAGATCACGTGGGGCGATGAGGCCAGCGGCGTGTGCGCGGCCGGCCGCAGCGTACGTGAGGGACATGCGGTCATCGTGGGGGACCTCGCCGCCGACGGTGCGGGATCCGTGTGGCGCGACGCCGCTGCGATGCGCGGCTACCGCTCCGCCCTGAGCCTTCCGCTGACAGATCCTCGCGGCGAGACGTGGGGCGTCTTCTGCCTCTTCTCCGGCGAGCAGGGAGCGTTCGACGACCGGGAGGTGGCTCTTCTCGAAGAGCTGTCGATGGACCTCTCCTTCGGGATGGAGAGCCTCTCGGTCCGCGCGACGCGCGACGACGCGGAAGGCCGGCTGCGCGACAGTTACGACCGACTCGAGCACATGATGCACGACACCGTTTCGGCGATGGGCAGGATCGTCGAGGCCCGGGATCCGTACACTCAGGGCCACGAGCGTCGTGTGGCGGAGCTGTCGCGGTCCCTGTCGGATGAGATGGGACTCGGGGAGGACTTCGCCGCCTCGGTGGAGATGGCTGCGTTGCTCCACGACATCGGCAAGCTGTGCGTCCCGGCCGAGATCTTGACGAAGCCGGTCACGCTCTCCGCCTCCGAGTTCGACATGATCAAGGACCACGCGCGCCAGGGTTACGAGATCCTGAAGGACATCGCATTCCCATGGCCGATCGCCGATATCGTCCTGCAGCACCACGAACGGATGGACGGTTCGGGCTACCCCTCGGGGATCTCCGGCGAGCAGATCCTTCTCCAGGCGCGCATCCTCGCCGTGGCCGACGTCGTCGAGGCGATGGCGTCTCACCGGCCGTACCGGCCGGTCATCGGGCTCACACAGGCCATGCAGGTCATCAGCGAGGGTGCGGGGAAGTTCGACCCCGATGTCGTCGCGGCGTGTGAGCGCCTGTACGCGAACGGCGGCATTCGCCTCTGAGCGGTGTGCAGGCGTCCGCACGTCGCGCCGTTCGTCGACTCGTCGCGTCACTCCGCCGCACCGCCTTCAGCGCGGGAATACTGCTGCCGATAGAGGGGCCACGGGCACGGACGTCCGCACGGACGCTGTCGTGCCACAGTTGCCTGCGAAGGAGGATGAGCTATGCGCGCACGCAGACTCACGTTGGTGGCGGTACTGGCGGCGGCGCTGGTGTTCGCCTCTGTCCCGATGGCGCTGGCGCGGGGCGGCGGCCATGGGTGGGGCAGGCGCCCCGCGCCGTATCGGGTGTCGAAGCCGAGCGTTCCGTCACAACGGGTCGTGATGGGCGTCTCGTTCGAGAGCACCGGAGTCGTCATCCCGCCGATCGCCGCCGATGACACGTCGACCACGGTCGTCATCAAGGTCTACACCCCCGGGAAGCATGGCCGTCTTGTGGGCGTGTCCACGGTCGATGCGGTCCTCAGCCCTGCGGCGGACGCGACCGCGACGGTCTACGACGCGTTCGTCACGCTCCCGTCCGCCGGCAAGTACGCACTCGTGGCGGTCGTGATGCGCGACGGTTTGCCGCTCGCAACATCCGCTCCGCGTCCCGTCACCGCCGTGCTGCCGTACAAGGTGTCGCGTCCGCGCTTGGTGAGCCACCGGGTGGACGAGGGCACGTCGTTCGACGCAACCGGTGTCGTCACTCCGGCGCTCGGCGCCGACGATCCTTCCTCGTTGGCGATCCTCGTGTACAAGGTCGGTCGTCACGGGCGGCTCTCGCTGGTAGCGACAGCGGCCGCATCCTTTACCGGCCCTGTCGATGAGGGGACCGGCTACGCAGCGTCCCTGATGCTTCCCACGGCCGGGAAGTACGTCCTGGTCGCGGTGCTGAGCAACGCTGACGTGGTCGTTGGCCGTTCCGCCGGCGTTCAGATGCGCGCGAAGCGCGTTCCGGTCGTGGAGCCTGTGCCCGACCCCGAGCCGACGCCTGATCCCGCCCCCGACCCCGCCCCCGACCCTGTGCCTGACATGGGCACGGTCTTGGGCTATCACGGAGGGCATCGATAGGCGCTCACCGCTTCGTTCGAGTCATCACGAGGGGCCTGGTCCGCAGTCGCGGCCGGGCCCCTCAGTCGTGACCCGGGAGTTGGGCCGCGGCCCCTCGCGGGTACTGATTCGCTATCATGCTGCGCACGCGGTCACGCACGCTTGAGGTGAGGAACACCCTGTGACGAAGTACGACCCGCACGCGATCGAGACGAAGTGGCAGCAGACGTGGGAATCCGAAGGCCTCTACTCGGTCTCGGAGGACGCGTCGCGCCCCAAGAAGTACGTACTCGAGATGTTCCCGTACCCGTCGGGTGACATCCACATGGGACACGTGCGCAATTACACGATCGGCGATGTCATCGCGCGACATGCGACGATGAGCGGGTTCAACGTGCTGCACCCGATCGGGTGGGACGCGTTCGGCCTGCCCGCTGAGAACGCGGCGATCAAGTCGAACTCCCACCCGGCCACATGGACGTACGCCAACATCGAGACGCAGGCCGCCTCGTTCCGCCGCATGGGCTTCTCGTATGACTGGGACCGGGCGGTGCGGACGTGCGATCCGGAGTTCTACCGGTGGGGCCAGTGGATCTTCCTGAAGTTCTGGGAGCGCGGGCTCGTCGAGCGCAAGTCGTCCCCGGTCAACTGGTGCCCTTCGTGCAAGACGGTCCTCGCCAACGAGCAGGTCATCGGCGAGGGCGTGTGCTGGCGCTGCAAGTCCGCGGTCGAGAAGCGCGAGCTCGAGCAGTGGTTCCTGAAGATCACCGAGTACGCACAGGAGCTGCTCGACGACCTCGACACGCTGAAGGGCTGGCCGGAGCGCGTCAAAGCGATGCAGGCGAACTGGATCGGCCGCAGCGAAGGCGCCGAGGTCGAGTTCACACTGTGCGACGCGGCCGGAGAGCCCACCGAACAGCGGATCACCGTGTTCACCACCCGGCCCGACACGTTGTTCGGCTGCTCGTTCTTCCTGCTGGCTCCGGAGCACCCGCTGCTCTCGCAGCTCGTGGCCGGCACGCAGTTCGAGCAAGACGTCCGCGGCATCGTCGAGATGGCGGCGAAAGAGACCTCGGTCGAGCGCAGTTCCAGCGACCGTCCCAAGCGCGGCGCGTTCACCGGTCGCTACGTTCTGAACCCGGTCAACGGTGAGAAGGTACCGGTCTGGGTGGCCGACTACGTGCTCATGGAGTACGGCACCGGCGCGGTCATGGCGGTACCTTCCGGAGACCAGCGGGACTTCGACTTCGCGCGGCACTACGGCCTGGCGATCCCGCCGGTCGTGCTCGCCGAAGACGACCCGCTGCTCGATGCGCTGGCCGGCAAGAAGGCACGCGTGCTGTCCGACGTCGACTGGCCCGGCGCGTTCGACGCCGAAGGCGTGCTCGTGCAGTCCGGGGAGTTCACGGGGATGCGCGGCGGCAAGAAGTCCGAGGCGATGCACGCGGTCACCGCATGGCTCGCGGAACGCCGGCTCGGGCGCGAGACGGTCAACTTCCGCCTGCGCGACTGGCTCATCTCGCGGCAGCGGTACTGGGGCAACCCGATCCCGGCGATCCACTGCCCGGAGTGCGGGCTCGTCCCGGTGCCGGAGGACCAGCTGCCCGTGGTCCTGCCGCTCGACGTGGACATCACCAAAGGTGAGACGCTCGCCGACCATCCTGAGTTCTACGAGACTACGTGCCCGAAGTGCGGAGGCGCCGCCAAGCGCGAGACCGACACGATGGACACGTTCACCTGCTCGTCCTGGTACTTCCTGCGCTATTGCGACGCGCGCAACGATTCCGCGCCCTTCGACCCGGCCAAGGTCGGCTACTGGATGCCGGCCGACCAGTACATCGGCGGCATCGAGCACGCGATCCTGCACCTGCTCTACTCGCGCTTCTATACGAAGGTGCTGCGCGATGCAGGCATGTGTTCCTTCGACGAGCCGTTCACGAACCTGCTGACGCAGGGGATGGTCAAACTCGACGGGGCGACGATGTCGAAGTCGCGCGGCAACGTCGTGGCGCCCGAGGACATCATCGCCCGCTACGGTGCGGACACACTGCGCGCGTACATCCTGTTCATGGCGCCGCCGGACAAAGACCTCGAGTGGTCGCACGAGGGCCTCGAGGGCATGTGGAGGTTCCTGAACCGCGCGTGGAGGCTTGTCGAGGAGATAGCGGACGAGACGGTCGGCGGCAGTGGTGTCGCGGCGGCCGGCGGGCCTGCGGCGGTCGCGCTTCGCCGCGCGACGGCCGCTTCCGTCTCGAAGTGCGGCGACGACATCGCTCGCTTCCAGTTCAACACGGCACTCAGCGCGATCATGGAGTTCGTCAACGCGGCCTACGACTATCGCCGGGACGTGCCGGAGGGCATGCGCGACTTGGCGCTGCTCCGCGGCGTCGCCACCGATCTGACCCGCCTCCTGGCTCCGTTCGCGCCGCATATGGCCGAAGAGCTGTGGCGCGTCGTACTCGCGGAGCCCGGGTCCGTCCACCGCGGCGGCTGGCCTGATTTCGACGCCGCGGCGCTCGAATCGGACGAGGTCGAGCTGCCGGTACAGGTCAACGGGAAGGTGCGCGACCAGGTGACCGTGGCCGCCGACGCCTGCGACGAGGACATCGTCGCGGCGGCGCTCGCGCTTCCCAACGTCGTCGCCCACATCTCCGGCAAGACCGTGCGCAAGGTCGTCGTCGTGCCCGGCAAGCTCGTGAGCGTCGTGGTCGGATAGCCCGATAGCCGGATCGGCGTTCCGGTCCCGGTAGGGCCTTGGACGGGATCCGGTAGGACGCCGCGCGTACGCTGCTTCTCGGTGCGGTCCTCCGCCGCCCAGACCGGTTGCATCAGCCATCGCCCCCTCCGATCGTTTCCGAGGGGGCGTTGTCGTTGCTGCGCGAAGTCAGGGACTGGCTCGAGGAGCTGGCCTGCCGGGCCGGGATCGACGGGTTGCCGGCGATGAGCAGGACCGCATGGGTCGCCGCAGCGCTGGTCGTCGCCGGCCTGGTCGCGTGGACGGTCTGGGGAGCGCCCGCTCAGGGGCGTGCGTCCGGGTCGCCGGGGGCGGGGGAGGCCGAGGTGTCGAACGCACCCAGCCTCCCGAGCGCGCAGGGCTCGCGTGAGTCCACCGTCGCTCGCGGGTCAGAGGCGCATCCCGCGACGGTCACCGTCCATGTCGTGGGCGAGGTACGGCACCCGGGCGTCTATGAGCTCGCAGGCGGGTCTCGCGCCCGCGACGCTGTGGATGCTGCCGGCGGACTGCTCGGAGACGCCGAGCAGTCCGCCGTGAACCTTGCCCGAGCGGTGGCCGACGGTGAGCAGATCCTCGTCCCCCGGCAGGGCGAGGCCGCGCCTGCAGCGTCCGGGGCCGGAGCGGCCGGCACCGCTCCGTCCTCCGGGAAGGTGAACCTCAACACTGCGACGGCGGAACAACTCGATGCCCTTCCCGGGGTGGGCCCCTCGACCGCCGGCAAGATCGTGGCCGACCGCGAGGCCAACGGGCCGTTCCGTTCGGTGGACGACCTCATGCGTGTCTCGGGGATCGGCCCGGCCAAGTTCGGGGCGCTGAAGGACCTTGTCACCGCGGGCTGAGGGGGGCGGGGGCAGAGTTGCGCCGCCTCGGTCCGCAGCGCGTCGCGGCGGGCTCGTGCGGCCGTCGCTCTCACCTCTCGTTTGGGTCGCGGCCGCGGCATGGCTCGGCTCGCGCGCCGGCACTGAGGCCGCCCTGCAGGCGTGGTTGACAAAAGGCCGTGCGCCCCTGCTGGCGTGCGCCGCGCTGGCGCTCGCCGTCCTCGTCGGCGCCGGCCGCGTGCGCAGTACCACGTTGCGGTGGGCACTGATCGCCGGGTCCATGGCGTTGGCGCTGTCCTTCGGACGAGGAACGATGCTCGCGTACGACGCCGCTGCGATCTCGGCACAAGGGTCGACCGCCGCCTGGACCGCCATCGCGACGTCGGATGCCATCACGGGTCCGTTCGGAACCAGTATCGATGTACGACTCGAGAGCTCGGGTCGGCAGGCATCGGCACAGGTGAACTGGCCGAAAGGCGCGGCGGCCCCCCGATACGGGGAGGAGCTGCTGTTGGAGGGCCGCGTCCGCTGTGCAGCTCCAACCTCAGCTTCCGCCGAGGCCTTCCGCTCGGGGGTACTGCTCCGTTCAAGTCCGTGGCGCGCGTCAGATCGCGGACCGGCCTCCAGCGTCTTCGGCTCGCTGGCCGCTTGGCGAAACGCGTCGGTCGACCGCCTGCTCGAAGTCGGAGGGCGCGGAGCCGAAGCGCTTGCCTCCATGCTCTTCGCCGCGAAACCGCAGGGACCCGGCGTCGCCGCCCTCGAGGATGCGCGAGCCATCGGTGTGGCGTGGTTGATGACCGCGTCGGGCCTTCAGTTGGGCGTCATCGTCCTGCTGGCCGAGCGGCTCGCCGGCATGTGCGGAGCCGGGCGGAGGGGGCGAACGATCGCGACCATCGCCACGGTCTGCGTAGTGGCTGTTGCCGCGGGCCTGCGCCTGTCACTCCTGCGGGCCGCTATCGCGGCGTGTGCCGCCGTCCTCGGGCGTCTCGTCGGCCGCCGGCGTGACGGCACGGCCACGCTCGGCGTGGCGGTCCTGGTGCTCGTCCTGGCCGATCCCGCCGCAGCTTACGACGTCGGGCTCTCGATCGCGGTCATCGCCGTGGGAGCGATCGCTGTCCTGGCGCCGCTCGCTCGGACCTGGCTCAGCTGTCTGCTCGGGCGTAGCGCAGCATGGGCGCTCGGCGCCTCAGTGGTCGCGCAGCTGGCGGTGGCGCCGCTCGCCGCGGCCGTGTTCTCCAGCGTGGGGCTCGCCGGGCCGGTCGTTCTTGTGGTCACCGGCCCGTTGGTCCAGGGGGCAGTCGCCGTGGGTGTCGTCGGCGCGGTGATCGGTCCGATCTTACCGTGGGCCGGATCGCTGCTCTTTGCAGGAGCGGCGCATCTCGCCGACATCGCCGCCTCAGTCTGGGCGTGGGTGGCGCAGCAGCCAGGCACCACGATGGCGGTCGCCGCGGTCCCGTCCTGGCTGTACATCGTGTGGGCCGCGGCAGCTGCCGCGCTGTGGCTGAGATGGCCGCAACCGCGACGTGCCGCGAGGGTCAGGGCCGGCTCGCTCGCGCTCATCGCCCTGCTGGTCGCCTTCGGGTGCCACGCGACGCCGAGCGGGGTCGTCCAGGTTCTCGATATCGGTCAGGGGGACGCGATCCTGATCAGAGACGGCGGGCACGCCGTCCTCGTCGACACCGGCCCAGACCCGGCCGTGTTACGGCAAGCTCTGGCCCGCGCCGGAGTGAGTTCGTTGGATGGTGTCGTTCTGACGCATGCGCACGCCGACCACACCGGCGGTATCGACGCGCTGCAAGGCGCGAGCCGCCCCGGGTGGATCGGCATGCCCGACGTTCGCGACGACGACGTCGACGCGCTCGCTGACCGGTGCGATCCCCGCACGGACTCGGTACTCAGGTTGCGCCGCGGGATGACCTTCACCGTGGGTCGGGTGCAGGCGCGGGTGCTGTGGCCCACTGGGGGAGAGAGTGGCCTCGCGGCGAACGACACGAGCGTGATCCTGCTCCTGGAGGTCGACGGCCAGCGCGCACTGCTCCTCGGCGACGCCGAGGACCATGCCCAGCATGGAGCTCTGGAGGCCTTCCGGGGCACCGTGGACCTGCTCAAAGTCGCGCACCACGGCAGCATGAACGGCAACGTGCCGGAGGCGCTCTCCGTTTGGCGGCCAAAGGTCGCGCTGATCAGCGTGGGTGCAGGCAACAAGTTCGGGCACCCCACGTCCGGTGCGCTCAGTGAGTTGGCGAGTATCGGTGCGGAGGTCCACCGTACCGACCTGGAGGGCGATCTGGCATGGGACCCCGCGACCGCCGAGAATGGGTCGGCCGCTCAGGCGAACGCCGCCACTCCGCTGTGCGACAATCGCCGGAGAGGCTCGCCGGATGGCGCTCCTCCCGAACGCGGACGAACGGCCGAGCAGTGGCTGGCGCAGACCTCAGCGATCTTAAACCCGTCTATCTCATCTACGGCTCAGAAGAGCTGTTGCTCGAGCGCGCCGAGAAGCGGCTGCGCGACCGGTTGGCGGCCGTGGCCGACCTCGACTTCAACCTCGAGACCTTCGACGGGAGCTCGGCCTCCGCCGACGACGTCGTCAACGCGGCCAATACGATGCCGTTCATGAGCGACCGCAGACTCGTCATCGTTCGGGACGTCGACAAGATGGACGCCGCCTCGCTCGAGCGTCTTGCCGGCTACGCGCGCGACCCGGCGCCCTACACGTGCCTGGTCCTCGTCGCGACGAAGATGGCCAGGAATTCCAAGCTCTACAAGGCGGTCGCAGCGACCGGCGTCACATTCGAATACACCGCTCCGAAGCGCAACGAGTACGCGGGAGAGGTCGTGAGGCTGCTGCGGGACCGCGGCAAGCGGATCGGCACCCCCGCGGCCCAGAAGCTCGTCGACCTCGTCGGTCGAGACCTGCGTCGCCTCGACTCGGAAGCGGGGAAGCTGGCCGCGTTCGTGGACGCGGCCGACCAGGTGACCGAGGCGGATGTCGCAGCGGTAGCATCGGCCAGCGGGGACCCCTCGGTCTTCGAGCTCACCGACGCTGTCGGCGACCGCGACACGAAGCGCGCACTTCGCCTGCTGCGCAGGTTGCTCGCGAGCGAGACCCCGTACGGGATCCATGCGATGCTCGCGCGCCACATGCGCGCTCTGGTGAGCGCCCGGGCTCTCTCGGCCCGCGGGATGAGCCCCGACGCGATGGCTCCCGAGATCGGCATGCCCCCGTGGCAGGTGCGCACGGTGGTGCGTCAGGCGCAGCGCTACGAGCCGTCAGAGCTCGCTGACGCCCTGCGCGGTCTTGCCGCGGCCGAGGAGGAGATGAAGACGAGCCCGACGGATGTCGGGCTCGTGATCGAACGCTGGATCGTGGCGACCGCCGGAGCGGCCACGACGAACTAGGTCTGGCAGTGCTAGTCGGCCATCTTCGCGACGGCGGACGCGATGCCGCTCTTGCGGTTCGCAGCCTGGTTCTTGTGGATGACACCCTTGCTCGCCGCGCGGTCGAGCTCGCGGTTCGCGGCCTGCAGCCCTGCGAGAGCGGTGGCCTTGTCGCCTGCGGCGATAGCCTCCTGGACCTTCTTCACGGAGGTCTTGACGCTGGAGCGGACCGACTTGTTGCGGGCCGCGGCCTTGGCGTTGGTCAGCACGCGCTTCTTCTGGCTCTTGATGTTCGCCAACTCGGGTCGTTCCTTCCCATTGTGTTCGAATGGTGCCCGTCGCGCAGTGGGGTGGCGGACGAACCGTCAGATGGTAGCACGCGCCCGACCCACCATCAAGCGAAGCCACGCGTCCGGGCGTAGCCGCGCAGGTCGGTGCGGGCTGGTATCATACCCAGCCATGACCGACCCCACTCTCATCCGCAACTTCTCGATCATCGCGCACATCGACCACGGCAAGTCCACGATCGCCGACCGCGTGCTGCAACTCACGCACACCGTCGAGGATCGCGACATGGTCGAACAGGTCCTGGACTCGATGGACATCGAGCGGGAGCGCGGTATCACCATCAAGGCGCAGGCCGTCCGCGTGCTCTACACCGCGGACGACGGCGTCACGTACACGCTCAACCTCATCGACACGCCGGGGCACGTCGACTTCACCTACGAGGTCTCCCGGTCGCTGCAGGCGTGCGAGGGAGCGCTGCTCATCGTCGACGCGACGCAGGGCGTCGAAGCGCAGACCGTCGCCAACGCACTCATGGCGATGAACGCGCACCTCGAGATCATCCCGCTCATCAACAAGATCGACCTGCCGTCTGCCGACCCGGACCGCGTGCGCCACGAGATCGAGGAAGCTCTTGCGATCCCGGCCGACGAGGCGGTGCTGGCTTCCGGCAAGACCGGCGAAGGCGTTCGCGAGGCGCTCGAGGCGGTCGTGCGGCTGGTGCCGCACCCGGTCGGGGACCCGGCGGCCCCACTCAAGGCCCTCATCTTCGACTCGTACTTCGACGCATACCGCGGCGTCGTCGCTCTGATCCGTGTCGTGGACGGCCGCATCGCGGCCGGCATGAAGGTCAGCCTCATGGCCGCGGGTACGACCACCGAGGTCGAGGAGGTCGGAGTCCGCCGCCCCGTGCACGTCGCCGTCGACGAGCTCGGCGTCGGCGAGGTGGGCTACCTGGTCACGGGCCTCAAGGACACCTCGCTCGTCAAGGTCGGCGACACGGTCACCCTCGCGAAGCATGGCGCCACGGAGCCGCTGCCGGGCTACCGTGAAGTGAAGCCGATGGTGTACACGGGCCTGTTTCCGATCGACGGCGACCAGTACCCGGAGCTGCGCGACGCCCTCGACAAGCTGCGTCTCAACGACCCCTCCGTCATCTACGAGCCGGAGAGCAGCCACGCGCTCGGTTTCGGTTTCCGGTGCGGCTTCCTCGGCCTGCTGCACATGGAGATCGTCAAGGAGCGCCTGGAGCGCGAATTCGACCTGGACCTTCTCGCCACGGCGCCGTCGGTGGAGTACCACGTGCACACCACCAAGGGCGACATGCTCTCCATCCACTCGCCGCAGGACATGCCCGACCCCGGCTCCATCGACCGGATCGAGGAGCCGTATCTCAAGGTGACCGTCCTCGTGCCGCCGGAGTTCGTCGGAGCGATCATGGAGCTCACCGAACTGCACCGCGCGACGTTCGTCGACATGCAGTACCTGAGCGCCACCACCGTGGAGATGCACTACGAGATGCCGCTCTCCGAGCTGATCATGGACTTCTTCGATCAGCTCAAGAGCCGCACGCGCGGGTACGCGTCCCTCGACTACGAGGTCATGGACTATCGCCCGAGCCATCTCGTGAAGCTCGACGTGCTGTTGGCGGGGAAGGCGGTGGACGCCCTGTCGTTCATCGTGCACAAGGACAAGGCGTTCGCCCGAGGCAAGATGCTCACCGAGAAGTTGCGCGGCATCATCCCGCGCCAGATGTTCGAAGTGCCGATCCAGGCCGCCATCGGGGGCAAGATCATCGCTCGAGAGACGGTGCGGGCCATGCGCAAGGACGTCATCGCCAAGTGCTACGGCGGCGACATCTCGCGCAAGCGCAAGCTTCTGGAGAAGCAGAAGAAGGGCAAGAAGCGCATGAAGCAGGTCGGCACGATCGAGGTGCCGCAGGAGGCGTTCATGGCGATCCTCAAGGTCGACGAGGGCTGATGCCGACCTTTGGCGGCATCAGCCCGGCCGCATCGAGCGGACTCGCTGCGCTCGCCCCTCATGCTGCCGCCGGGGTGTCCAACTCCGCAGGCCCGGTGGAGGACTCTCAGGAAGCGCCCACACCTGTCTCGCTCTACGTGCACGTGCCGTTCTGCGTGTCGAAGTGCGCGTACTGCGACTTCTACTCCGAGGCCGCGGTGGACCCGGCGCGCTACGCGCAGTTCGTCGATGCGGTCCTCTTCGAGGCGGGGCACTGGTCACACTACGACCTGCTCGACGACGTGCCCACGATCTACATCGGTGGCGGCACCCCGACCATCATGGGCGACGAGCTCGTGCGGCTCGTCGAGGGGCTCATGCAAACGGTGCGCTTGCGTCCGGGAGCCGAAGTCACCGTCGAGACCAACCCCGAGACGACCGACATCCAGATGGTGGCACGCCTTGTCGAAGCGGGCGTGAACCGCTTCTCCATCGGTGTTCAGAGCTTCGACGACTCGGTCCTGCGCACCCTGGGGAGGTGCCACGATGTCGCGCAGACCCAGCGCGCTCTGCAGGCGTTGCGCGAATCGGACATACCGTTCTCGATCGATCTCATCTGCGGAGTACCCGGTCAGACGTTCCCGTCTTGGGAGGCGACTCTCGAGCAAGCCGTCGCCAGCGGCGCGCGCCACGCGTCGGTCTATCCGCTCGCCGTGGAGCCGGGGACGCCGCTCGAGGCCGCGGTGCTCGAGGGCCGGACGCCTGCTCCGGATCCGGATGTAGCCGCGGACATGATGCTCGCCGCGGAGGTGGCGCTGACGGTGGGGGGCATGCCGCGCTACGAGGTCGCGAACTACGCGCAGCCGGGCCACGAGGCGCGCCACAATCTCGTGTACTGGACCGGTGGTGCGTACCTCGGAGTGGGTCCGCATGCCGCCAGCATGCTCCCGTATCCGCTCTATGAGGCCGTTGCTGCCGGCGAGGGCTGGGAAGTTGCCGCCCCTGATGCCGCCCACGTACCGGCACGGGCCCGCTTCACGCGCGAAGTCACTCTCGCGGAGTACCTCCGGTATCCGCTGAGGCGCCCCGAGCCGCTCGAACTGCTCACCGCGCCGGACGCCGCGCGCGAGGACGTGATGCTCGGGTTGCGTCTGACCGCGGGCGTCCTCGCCTCGCAGGTCGACGCCGCGGGACTCGGCGGCGTGTTGCAGGACCTGGCGGAGCAGGGCCTGGTGGAGCTTGGCGCCGACGACAGCGGCGATCTGCGCTGGGCGACGACACAAGCGGGTTGGCTGCTCGGCAACCAGGTGTTCGGTGCCGTATGGGCAGGGCCTGAGGGCTCCTAGCCCGCGCCGTCCTGGGGGTCCGCAGCGCCGTCCCGGCCCGCATCGTCGCCCACTCGTCGCCCGCGGCGTTGGCACTCGCTATACTTGAGTGCCAAGGGCGCAGGTCGCGCTCGGACACCGTCGACGAGGAGTGCCGGTCCCCATGCTTTCCGACCGCCGCAGGACCGTGTTGCAGGCGCTGGTGAACGAATACGTTCGCAGCGCTCAGCCGGTCGCGTCCAAGGCGCTGGTCGACCGCTACGACCTCCGGGTCAGCCCCGCCACGGTGCGCAGCGAGCTTTCGTTCCTCGAGGAGACCGGGCACGTGTTCCAGCCGCACATCTCCGCCGGCCGGGTGCCGACCGACGTGGGGTACCGGGCGTTCGTCGATGCGATGCTTGAGGCCGGGGCGGAAGAGGGTCTGTCGGCAGCCGAGGTCGAGGCCGTGCGCAGCCAGTACCACACCCTCGAGCACGAAGTCGCGGACGCCATGCGCGAGACGAGCGCGCTGTTGTCCCGGCTCACGAGTTACGTGGCCGTGGTGATCGCGCCGACGCTTCGCCGAGCGCGCATCCGCCGCATCAACCTCGTGTGGATCGGTGAGGCGCGCGCCGTGCTGGTCGTGGTCACGGACTCCGGACAGGTGGCCGACCGCACCGTGGACCTCGTCGAGCCGGTGAGTGTGGATGCGCTGGTTTCCGTGGAACGCCTGCTCAACTCATCTCTCGACGGCAAGGTGGGTGAAGAGGTCCGCGCCGCCCGCACCGGCGTGGAGACGTCCGCCCAACTGCCTGCGCGCGTGATCGCGCAGGTGCTGGACGAAGTCATCGACTGCCTACTCGAGACCGATGCCGACGGAGTCGTTTCCGGTGGCGTCTCGACCCTGCTCGCGCAGCCGGAGTTCGCGGACCCGCGCCTCGTGGGCCCGCTCGTCCATCTGCTCGAGGACGGGCTGGAGACACTGCACGTGCTGACGTCGCTCATGCACACGAGCGACGTGGTCGTTCGCATCGGCTCCGAGAACCCCGCGGGCCTCGACCGCATGTCGGTGGTGGCCGCGAGCTACGACGCAGGCGGGACCGAGGGAGTCGTCGGCGTGATCGGGCCGACGCGCATGGACTACGCACGCGCCGTCAGCGCGGTCAGGACCGTTGCTGACGGACTGAGCGAGGCCCTCGGCTAGAACGGCCCCGCGCCCCGGCACCGTCCCGACGCGGATCCCCACGCACACCGATCGAACGAACCGGACACATACGAAGACCCAGGAGCCAGATGCCCGCCACACGTGACTACTACGAGGTGCTCGGAGTCCCGCGCGAGGCCACCGACGCCGACATCAAGAAGGCGTTCCGGGGCCGCGCGCGCGACGTGCACCCCGACACCAGCGACCACGACGACGCCGAGGAGCTCTTCAAGGAGCTCAACGAGGCGTACGAGGTCCTCTCCGACCCGCAGAAGCGGGCGAATTACGACCGGTTCGGCACCGCCGACCCGCAGTCGGGCTTCCCGGGAGGCGGGTACGGCTACGGCGACCCGTTCGGCGGCGCCGGCGTCGGCGATCTGTTCTCGGTCATCTTCGACGGCGTGATGGGCGGCAACGCACGGCAGCAGGCGCGCCCTGAGGGCCACGACATGTCGGCGCAGATCGTCATAACGCTCGAGGAGGCTGCTTCCGGGGTCAGCAAGCCGATGGCCTATGCGCGCTCGGCGACGTGCGAGTCGTGTTCGGGCAGCGGCGCGGCGGAGGGCGGATCGGTCAAGACATGTCCGTCGTGTCAGGGCAGCGGCCAGGTCGTGAGCGCGCGCCGCACGATCCTCGGGACGTTCCAGTCGGTCGCTGCGTGCGATACGTGCGCAGCCACTGGAACGGTGATCGAGCCTCCGTGTCCGGCATGCTCCGGACAGGGCCGTGTGCAGGCGCGCGAGAGCGTGAGCGTGGAGATCCCCGCAGGCATCCGGGACGGGCAGACGGTCCGAGTGTCGGACAAGGGCGAGGCAGGCCTGCGCGGGGCGGCCTCCGGCGACCTGCTCGTGACCGTCCGTATCCGCCCGCACGACTTCCTGCACCGCGAGGGCGACGACCTGCATGCGCGCGCCGGCGTCCCGATGACGGTGGCCGCTCTCGGGGGCGAGATCGAGGTCCCCGGCCTGGACGGCCCGGTGCCGGTGCGCGTCCCGGCTGGTTCGCAGAACGATGCGACGCTGGTTGCCAAGGGAGCGGGCATGCCCAAGGGCCGCGGCGGGCACGGTGACCTGATCGTCCATGTGAACGTGGTCGTGCCCACGAGACTCAACAAGGCGCAGCGCGAGCTGCTCGAGCAACTCAACGAGACGCTGGGCACCTCCAAGCACCCGTCGCCGCTGGAGCGCGTCCGCGACTGGCTGGGGATGTAGGCATATGACCTTGCACCGCTTCTTCGTCCAGAGCGCGCTCGGAGCGGGGGAGGCGCGCGCGGTCGCATTGGACATCAGCGCGACCGATCTGCACCACCTGTCCCGCGTCCTGCGGCTGGTAGCGGGAGACCGGGTAGTTCTCGCCGATCCCGCCGGGGCCGAGGCCGAGGCGACGCTCGTCGAAGTGGCGCCCGAGCGGGTGGTCGCCGACATCGAGGCCCCCACCGTCCGCCCACGGCGACCCCGAATCGTTCTCGCTCCGGGACTGTCGCGGCGCGAACGCATGGAACTGACCGTGCAGAAGGCGACCGAGCTTGGCGTCGACGAGATCTGGCCACTGCGCACGGAGCGTTGTGTTGTGAAGCTCGACGAGGACCGCGCCGGCCGGAAAGCGGAGCGCTGGGGCCGGATCGCCGGGGAGGCTGCAAAGCAGTCGCAACGCCCGGACGTGCCGGTGGTGCGCGAGCCGATGACCATCTCGGAGTTGGCCGCCGAAGCGGGCCTGTTCGACATCGTGCTCGTCCCATGGGAGGAGGCGTTGTCCTCCGGCCTCGGGATCGGCTCGGCGCTGGATGCAGCAGGAGCCACGGCCGACACGTCGGTCCTTCTCGTCGTCGGTCCAGAGGGTGGTCTTACGGAACCGGAGGTCGCGGCCCTCGAGGCGGCCGGCGGCGTGGTCGTCACGCTGGGATCGACCGTGCTTCGCACAGAGACTGCGGCTGTCGTCGCCGTGGCCTTGGCCGCCTACGAGCTCGGAGCGCTGGGCGGCCGTGTGCGCTGACGCCGTCAGCGTCGAGGTGCGCACCCTCGGCTGCAAGGTCAACCGCTCGGAGTCGGAGGCGTTGGCCGAGGCGCTCGCGGGCATGGGGGTCGCCGTGCGCCACGGGACTGCCGGCGCGCGGTCGGCTGAGGCGCCTTCCGCAGACGTGATCGTCGTGAACACCTGCACTGTCACCGGTGAGGCGGACGCGAAGGCCCGTAAAGAAGTTCGACGGGCGCTTCAGGCCACCGACGGACCGGTGGTCGTGACCGGGTGCCTCGCAGCGGTGGACGCCGAAGGCCTGCGCTCGCTCGGCGAACGGGTCGTTGTGGCCGCAGACCGCGGCTCGCTGACCGGCACCGTGGCCTCGCTTGCCGGCCCGCTGCCCTTTGCCGGCACCGCAGGGAAGGATCATCCGAGCGCCGATGCGCCCAGCCGTCCTCCCCGCCGCACGCGCGCCCTCGTGAAGATCCAGGACGGGTGCGACAACCGGTGCGCGTACTGCATCGTCCCCGACGCGCGCGGGGTGCCGCGCAGCGTTCCGACCGCCGACGTCGTGGCGCGCGTCGCCGCGCTGCACGGGGAGGGCGCCGCAGAGGTGGTGCTGACCGGCGTGAACATCGGCCGTTACGCCGACGCGCAGGGCTCCCGGGACCTGGCGGAACTCATCGCCGGGCTCGCCGCTACCGGCGTGCGCAGGATCCGCGTGTCGTCCATCGAGCCGCCGGACCTGACGGACCGCCTACTCGCTGCGCTGGCGGATGCACCCGCCATCGCCCCTCACCTGCACGTGCCGCTGCAATCGGGCTCCGATCGCATCCTGGCGGCGATGGGCCGGCGCTATGACAGCGCCGCGTTCTTCAACGCGATAGCCCGAGCCCGCCGAGCGCTGCCCGAACTCGCCGTGACGACGGACGTCATCGCCGGATTCCCGGGTGAGGGCGAGGACGACTTCGCGGCGTCCCTGGACTTCATCGCTGCGTGCGGTTTCTCGAAACTGCACATCTTTCGCTATTCGCGGCGCGCGGGCACGCCCGCGGCCTCCAGCGTCGATCAGGTCTCACCCGAGGTCACCAACGTCCGCGCGGCGATCCTGCGCGAGCTGAGCGCGCAGCTCGAGCTCGCGCACTGCGCTCGACGCGCCGGCGCCCGCGCGACCCTGCTCGTCGAACAGGTGCGCGATGGCGTTGCTTGCGGCACCACCGAGGACCACCTGCGCGGCACCGGGCGCCTCGATGGGGTGCGCCCCGGCGAACTCGTGCCGGTCATCGTGGGCTGCGCGGCCGGGACGGCGTCGCGCGGGTACTATGTGGAGGTGGAACGTGCGTCTGACTGACGCACGCACGTCGCGTCCGAAGGAGCGGTCCGTGTCGCAGTCGGAGATCCGTCTGGTGGTGCCGCCGGAACGCGGCATGGTCGACCTGCTGGGCCAGGGCGACCACCTCTTGAAGCTCATCGAAGAGCAGTTCGAGGCCGAGATCAACGTCCGGGGCAACGAGATCACCATCTCGGGCGAGCCGCAGGAGGCGCAGGCGGTCTCGGCGCTGTTCACCGAGATGTTGCAGCTGCTCGAGGCCGGGCACACCCTCACACCGGAGTCGATCGACCGCAGCATCGACATGCTCAAGCGCGGCGACTTCAGCCCCGTCAAGGTCTTCTCGGACGTGATCCTCACGCACCGCGGCAAGACCATCCGGCCCAAGACCGCCGGGCAGAAGCGCTACGTCGACGCGATCCGGAAGAACACCATCACGTTCGGCATCGGCCCTGCCGGTACCGGTAAGACCTACCTCGCCATGGCGATGGCTGTGGACGCGCTGAAGCGCAAGGAGGTCGGTCGCATCATCCTCACACGGCCCGCGGTCGAGGCGGGGGAGAAGCTGGGGTACCTGCCCGGCAACCTCTTCGAGAAGGTGGACCCGTACCTGCGCCCGCTCTACGACGCGCTGTTCGACATGATGGACATCGAGAAGTCCACGTCGCTCACCGAGCGCGGAGTCATCGAGGTCGCGCCGCTGGCGTTCATGCGCGGACGCACGCTGAACGACTCGTTCGTCGTGCTCGATGAGGCGCAGAACACGAGTCCGGAGCAGATGAAGATGTTCCTGACGCGGCTCGGGTTCGGCTCGAAGGTCGTCATAACCGGCGACGTCACGCAGATCGACCTCCCGGCAGGGCAGTCCGGGCTGCGGCAGGTTCGCGATATCCTCGAGGGCGTGCAGGACCTGACGTTCGTGGACCTCGAGAGTCGGGACGTTGTCCGGCACAAGCTCGTGCAACACATCGTGACCGCATACAGCCGCTACGACGAGGCGCGCCAGGCGGCCGCCGCATCGCACGCCACGCGGCCCGACGGCAGCCATGCCTGACAGGCCCAGACCCTCCGGTCGCATGTGGCCGCGTCGGGGCATCATGGCGACCGACGCCGGCCGCCGCGTGGCCGCCGACGTCTTCCGTCTGACCGCTGCCGGGCTGGGGATCGGCGGCTCCGTACTGGTGCTCGCCCTGTGGGGCGCTTACGTGGCGGGATGGCTGTCGGGCCAGACGCTCGGGCACCTGGCGGTCGGTGCGCTCGGCGGCGCCATCGCACTCGGGATGGCGTTCGCGGCGCTTCCTGTGCTCGGACGCCTGTCCGGACTCGGCGACGACATGCGACTGCTCGAGGTGTGCGATCCGGGGGCGCCGCTGCTGCGCCAGCTCATGGAGGCCGCACCGGGTACGTACAACCACTCGATCATGGCCGGTTCGATGGCGGATGCGGCCGCGCACGAGATCGGGGCGAACGCGCTCCTCGCCCGTGCCGGGGCCTACTACCACGACATCGGCAAACTCGCACGCCCACGGTTCTTCGCCGAGAACCAGAGCGCGGCGCGCAACCCGCACGACGCTGCCACTCCGGAGCAGAGCGCGATGGTCATCACCGCGCACGTGCCGGACGGCGTCGAGCTCGGGCAGCGGCAGCGACTTCCCGAGGCGGTCATCGACATCATCCAGCAGCATCACGGTACTTCGCTCGTGACCTTCTTCTACCGCAAGGCCACGGCCTGCGGGCTCGTGGTGAACGAGGCGCCGTTCCGCTATCAGGGGACGGTGCCGCGCACGAGGGAGGCGGCGCTCGTGATGCTGGCCGACGCCGCAGAGGCGGCCGGTCGCGCGCTCGCGGACTGCGGGCCGGTGCAGATCGAGGAGGCCGTGCGGCGGGTGACCGACGTCAAGCGTCACGACGGACAGCTTGCAGCGTCGGGCATGAGCGATGCGGACATCGAGGTGACCGTGAACGTCTACGCTAAGATGCTATCGGGGCAGCGCCACTCGCGCATGGAGTACCCCGCTGCAGAACCGGAAGGGGCCGAAGATGCTGGTGAGAGTCAGCTCGAACCGCGACCCTGAGCCGCTGGCGCTCGACGCCTTCGAGCGGCTCGCGGTGTTCGCGCTCCGCATGGAGGAGGCGCCGGACGCCGTCGAGCTTTCGGTGGCCCTCGTGGGCGAGGCCGAGATCGCGCACCTGAACTCCACGTACCGCGGAGTAGAGGGCCCGACGGACGTGCTGTCCTTCGAGTGTGACGAGCCTGAGCCCGTGGATTCCGACGAGCCGATCGCGATCGGCGACGTGGTGATCGCTCCCGACGTCGCGCTGCGACAGGCCTCGGAGCTGGGAACCACCGTGGAGGCGGAGCTCGACCTGCTGCTCGTTCATGGAGTGCTCCATCTGCTGGGCTACGACCACGAGCTGGACGAGGACGCCGCGGCGATGCAGGCCCGCGAGCGTGCCGTGCTCGCCGCCTGGGCGAACGCGGCTCGGTAGCGATCTCACAGGTGAGAAGCCGCAATCTCATATGGTCGTTCGACTATGCGATACGCGGCATCGTCTATACCTTGCGCACCCAGCGCAACATGCGCGTGCACTCGGCCGTGGCGGTCGCCGTGTTCGTCGCCGCGCTGGCGCTGGGCATCGGCGGGATCGAGCTCGTCGCCCTCGTCTTCTGCGTCGGCCTGGTCTTCGTGTGCGAGCTGATCAATACCGCCGTCGAGACGGTGGTGGACCTGGCGACCTACACGTTCGACCCGCTCGCTGCTATCGCCAAGGACGTGGCGGCCGGTGCGGTCCTCATCTCGGCGGTGACCGCCGTGTCGGTGGGCTACCTCGTCTTCTACAACCGCATCACACCTTTCGCGCAGAGGCTGCTCGTGGGCGTGCGCACCGGTTCGGCGGGGCTGACCGTCGTCGTGCTGGCGCTCACCGGCATCGCCGTGCTGGGCATCAAGGCGCTCACCCTCGAGAAGGGCTCCTCCTATCTGCACGGCGGTTGGCCGAGCGGCCACACCGCCCTCGCGTTCGCGGTCGCCTCGGCCATCGGCTACTCCGTGAGTTCGGCGAAGGCGATGGTCCTGGCGCTGTTCATCGCGGCGCTGGTCGCGCAGAGCCGGGTGGAGTCGGAGGCCCACACCATTCCCCAGGTGATAGCCGGCGCTGTGCTCGGCTTCCTTCTCGCCACGGCGACGTTTCAGATATTCTGGAGATGAGCTCTTCGCGGCGCGGTTCGTTGTACCCGCGCCGCCACGGGCGTCCGATCCTGGAGAGGTGTCCATGAACGTGGCCACGACCCTCATCGCCGTATTCGTTTCCGTCGCCGTCGTCGCCGGATGCTTCATCACGAGCGCGGTCGAGGCTGCGGTCCGCATGGTGACACCCACCCGGGCTCGCCGCCTGCGTGAGTCTGCTGAGAAGGGCTCGGTTCCTCTCGACGCGCTCGCGGAGCATCCCGGGCACCTGGGCGCGTCGCACGCGCTCGTTTCCGGTGTCGCGTTCGCCGGCGTTGCGGCCGCGAGTGCATGGGCGCTCGGAACGCTGTGGCCGGGAGTGCCGGTGTGGGGCGATGCGCTCATCGGTGTCGCCGTGGGCACCGTTGCCGTCTTCGCACTGGGGGAGGCGCTGCCACGAGCGATCGCCGCGGCGAACCCGGAGGACGTAGGCCTCGCCCTCGCGCCGGCTGCGCGCGCGATCACCGCCGTCACGTATCCCGTGGCCCGGGCCCTGTCCGCCCCGTGGACCGGCATGACACGCCTCATCACCGGTGAGCGCTCCGCCGACGTCCCGTGGTCGGACGCGGTCGAAGGTCACCGCACAGGGGACGAGGATGCCGCGGCCACAAACGAGGCCGAGGCCATGATGGACGCGTTCGCGGGACTCGAGCGCAAGGTCGTGCGTGAGGTCATGGTCCCGCGTCCCGACATGATCGCGGTCGAGGACACAGCGTCGCTGCAGGAAGCCCTCGGGATCATCACGGCCGCCGGCGTGTCGCGCGTGCCGGTGTTCCACGACACGCTCGACGATGTCCGCGGCATCCTGTACGCCAAGGATCTGTTGCCGGCACTCGCGTCCCCGCTCCCGCATGGTGACCTCGCCGACCTCACCCGTCCCGCGCTGTTCGTGCCGGAGACGAAGCCGGTGGACGACCTGCTGCGCGAGATGCGCCGTCGTACGCACATCGCGATCGTCGCAGACGAGTACGGCGGAACGGCGGGTCTCGTGACCATCGAGGACCTGCTCGAGGAGATCGTTGGCGAGATCTTCGACGAGTACGATCCCGAGGTGGCCATGGTCACCGCTCTGCCGGACGGGCGGACCCGGATCGACGCGCGCATGGGCGTCGACGAGATAGACGAACGCTTCGGGACCGAACTCGAGGTCGAAGCCGACACTGCGGGCGGCCTGTTCACGGAGCTCAGCGGCCATATCCCGCACTCCGGCGAGTCGGTCGAGGTAGAAGGTCTGAAGTTCACCGTGGAGGCCATGGAAGGCAACCGCGTACGCCAGCTCATCGTCGAACCCGCACCGGCACGTGAACCTGAGGAGACTGAGGAATGACAGAGATCACAAAGGCCGATCTGGCGCTGCTCGCGTTCGCCCGCGAAGCGCAGGAGAAGGCGTACGCGCCGTATTCCGACTTCCGCGTGGGCGCGGCGATCTTCGCCGGGGGCGAGATATACCAGGGCTGCAACGTGGAGAACGCGGCGTACGGGTCGACGATCTGCGCCGAACGGGGCGCTGCCATGGCCGCAGTGCTCGCCGGCAACACCTTCTTCGACGCCATCGCAGTGGTCGGCGATTCCCAGGATCCCACGGTGCCGTGCGGCTGCTGCCGGCAGTTCCTTGCCGAGTTCAACCCGGAGATGCGTGTCGTGATGGGCGGGGCTGAGGACGCGGTGCGCGCATCCAGCCTTGAGGATCTCCTCCCGGACGCGTTCGTGCGTGGCTTCCTCGACCAGGACTCGGGCGCCAAGTGACGCAGATCCCGGCCTACGAGGAGGTCCGCAGCGGCTTCGTCGCACTTGTCGGCAGGCCGAACGCCGGCAAGTCCACCCTCGTGAACGCGCTCGTGGGCTCGAAGGTCGCGATCGTTTCGGACAAGCCCCAGACGACGCGGCATCGCCTGCGCGCCATCGTGGACACCGACGAGGCCCAGATCGTGCTCGTCGACACTCCGGGCCTCCACAAGCCTCACGACGCGCTTGGAGAGGAACTCAACCGCAGCGCGCTCATGGCGCTGCGCGACGTGGACGTGGTCTGCATGCTCGTGGACCTCTCTCAGCCGGTCGGCCGGGGAGATGCGTGGGTGGCGGCGCACGTGAACGCTTCGTCGGCGCGCAAGGTTCTCGTGCTCACGAAGGCGGACCTTCCCTCCAAACGCTCGATCGAGGACCGGATCGCCGACGCAACGGCGCTCACGAGGTTCGACGACGTGGTCGTACTCTCGGCGCTCGAGAAGTTCAACCTCGAGGGGTTCCTCACCGTCGTAGAGCGATTCCTTCCGATGGGGCCGCGGTTCTTCCCGCGGGAGATGACGTCCGACCAGCCGCAGGAAGTGGTCGTCGCCGAACTCGTGCGCGAGAAGGTGCTCTGGCATACCCGCGACGAGGTGCCGCACTCCGTAGGCGCCGCGATCGATGATCTCCACTACGACGAAGCGAAGGACACGACGGTCGTGCATGCGACGATCTACGTCGAGCGCGAGAGCCAGCAGGGGATCGTGGTGGGCGCCGGCGGAGCGATGGTGAAGCGCATCGGCACCGAGGCCCGAGCGGACCTCGAGAAGCTGTTCGGCACGAAGGTCTACCTCGACCTCGCGGTGAGGGTTCGCAAGGACTGGCGCAGCGATGGAGCGCAGATCAAGCGGTTCGGGTACGGGGAGGGGCTGTAGCGATGGACGCGCAGACGATGGCGGCGATGATCGACCAGACGTTTCTGAAGCCGACCGAAGGTGATGCCGCGGGCCGTGCGTGGATCGCCGCCCAACTGGATGCCGGCTTCGCGACCCTGTGCGTCATGCCCTCGCTCGTGCCGATAGCCGCTGCGATGCTCGAAGGCACGTGCACGAAGGTGTGCACGGTCGTGGCGTTCCCCCTGGGATACGCGCTCACAGCGTCGAAGGCCGACGAGGCACGCCGCCTCGTAGAGGTCGGCGCGCACGAGGTCGACATGGTACTCAACATCGGGGCGGTTCTGCAGGGTGACTACGACGGCGTCCAAGAGGACGTCGCGGCGGTTGCGGAAGCGGTGGCCGACGCGAGCGACGCAGCGCTGCTCAAAGTGATCCTCGAGACCGGGTATCTCACCCCCGCCCAGATCGAGGCGGCCAGTGTCGCTGCGGTCGCCGGCGGCGCGGCGTTCGTGAAGACGTCCACGGGGTTCGGCCCCCGCGGCGCGAGTATCGATGATGTCCGGCTGATGCGGGCTGCGGTCGGCCCGGGCATCGGCGTGAAGGCCGCCGGGGGGATCCGGGACCTCGTCACGGCGCTCGCGATGATCGACGCAGGCGCGACGCGCATCGGTACTTCCGCCGGACGCGAGATCATGGCCGCGCTCGCCGCCGGGGCTTAAGGCCCACGCGTGCCCGCATACCCGCTGCGGGTCCTCGTCCTGCGCAAGACGAAACTGGGCGAGACGGACCTCATCCTCACACTGCTCGCGGCGGACGGCAGGCAGGTGCGCGCTGTCGCCAAGGGCGCGCGCAAGCCCCGCGGCAAACTCGGCGCCCGCGTGGAGCCGTTCACCGTGCTCGACGTGCTGCTTCACACCGGCCGCAACCTTGAGATCCTGGCCGAGGCCGAGACGGTCACGTCCCACGATCCGCTCCGCGCGGACTACGACCGCACCGTCGCCGGCTCGGTGGTGCTCGACGTGCTGGACAAGGTGTCGGTGGAGGGACAGGTCGAGCCGCAGCTCTTCGACATGGCGCTCGTCACACTCGATGTGATGCAAGAGGCAACGGTGGGTTCGCTCGATCTGCTCGTCGCGGCGTTCCTGCTCAAGGCGCTCGCGATGCACGGCTACCGGCCCGCGCTGGAGGCCTGCGCCGCCTGTGGCGGCCGGATCGAGGGCGTCACGTCGTTCTCGATCGAGGCGGGCGGGGTGGTGTGCTCGGGGTGCGGCCGTGGCGGTGTCGCCCTGAGCGAAGGGGCGCGTGACCTCCTGCGGGTCCTCATGCGCTCACGAATGAACGAAGTCCCGGCGATCGCGGTCGACGAGCCGACGCGGGCCGAGGCACTGCGCGTCCTGCGCGCATATGTGGGGTTCCACGTTCCCGCCCGTCTCCGCGCTCTCGACTCGTATGTGGCGGCTCGATGAACGGAGTCACGTTCACGACCGACCTCAGGCCGCGCGACGTGTTCGCGGTCTCGCTGCGGCTTCTGGTGTTCCATCCGGTGAGCATCACGTTGATCGTGGCCGGACCGGCGCTCTTCGCGCTCGGCGCGGTCTCGGGCTCCGAGACGGTGACGCGACTGGGGAGCACGATGTCGTGGCTGGTCGTTCTCGTGCCGGCGTTCGGTCTCCTGGCCGCCTCGTATTCCGCATACCGACCCGGCTCGGGCAAGCTTTACCAGCCGGCGCAGTGGCGGATGGGCGACCACGGCGTCGACGTCGCTCAGCCGGGTCGGGAGGCTCGCGCTCAGTGGCAGGAGTTCACCGGCTGGAAGTCGGTAGGCGCATATCTGCTCCTCCACACGGCGGCCACGCGATACGTCGTGCTCCCATGGCGCGACCTCGCCGAGGGCACGCGCCCGGAAGTCGAGGCCCTGCTCGCGCGTGAACTCGGCGCGCGGCGGCGCTGAGCTGCGTGACGTCTCGCGCGCCTGCGCGGGCGCCGTGGCTGATAGAATGCCGCTGATGTCCGGCGCTTCCGTGCGCACCGCCTGCGCGGCGGTTCGAAGGGGTGGCCGGCGTCGTGTCCCCGATACCTGTCAGCCCCCGGCGCGAGGTGCTCTCGATGAAGCCTCTTTCGTTCCAGGACATCATCCTGACCCTGTCCCGCTACTGGGCGGATCAGGGCTGTGTGGTCATGCAGCCGTACGACACCGAAGTGGGCGCGGGGACATCGCATCCGGCGACGCTGCTGCGTGCGCTCGGCCCCGACGACTGGCGCTGCGCCTACGTGCAGCCGTCGCGACGGCCGGCGGACGGCAGGTACGGCGAGAACCCGAACCGGCTTCAGCATTACTACCAGTTCCAGGTCCTTCTGAAGCCGAGCCCGGACGACGTGCTGGACCTGTACTTCGGTTCGCTGCGCGCGATCGGGATCGATCCTGCTGAACACGACATGCGTCTGGTCGAAGACGACTGGGAGAACCCCACGGTGGGCGCGTGGGGGCTCGGCTGGGAGGTCTGGCTCAACGGGATGGAGTGCACGCAGTTCACCTACTTCCAGCAGGTGGGCGGCATCGAGTGCGATCCGGTGCCCGCAGAGATCACCTACGGCCTCGAGCGGCTCGCGATGTACATCCAGGGAGTCGACTCCGTCTACGACATCACGTGGGTGGAGCGGCCCGACGGCACCGCCACGAAGTACGGCGACGTCTATCTGCGCAACGAGCGCGAGCAGTCCGCCTACAACTTCGAGATCGCCGACACCGACCGCCTGCGCCGCCTCTTCGACGAGCACGAGGCCGAGTCGCGCCGCACTCTTGAGGCCGGTGCCGTCTTGCCCGCCTACGAGCAGGCGCTCAAGTGCAGCCACATCTTCAACCTGCTCGACGCGCGTGGCGCCATCGCCGTGACCGAGCGCATGAATTTCATCCTGCGCATCCGCACGCTGGCCAAGGGAGCGGCCGAAGCATGGGTCGCCACCGGCGGAGCGGCGGGTGGTGCCGTGCACGGCGCCGTGTCAGGGACCGAAGGGAGCGTGGAGTAGATGGCGCGCGACCTGGTGTTCGAGATCGGCGTCGAGGAGATCCCGTCGGCGCCCCTGTACGCCGCGACCACGCAGCTGACGTCGCTCGCCGCCGCGGCGCTCAAGGACGCGCGGCTCGGGTACGGCGAGATCCGGGTGGCCGGCGCTCCTCGTCGCCTCGTCCTCATCGTGGAGGGTCTGGCGGAGCGCCAGGACGACCTCGACATGCGCGTGAAGGGCCCGTCGGTGAAGGCGGCCTTCCAGGACAACGGTGACCCCACCGGCGCGGCCATGGGCTTCGCGCGCGGCAAGGGGATCGACGTCTCGGAGCTCGAGCGCGGCGAGGAGAGCGGCGGCGAGTACGTGTACGCGCACCTCCGCAGCTCGGGCCTGCCTGTGGCAGAGGTGCTTCCGGCCGTGCTCTCGAAGCTCGTGGGTGATCTGGACTGGCCGAAGTCGCAGCGCTGGGGCCGGGGGAGCGCCAGGTTCATCCGCCCCGTCCGCTGGCTTCTGGCCCTGCTCGACGCCGACATCGTACCCGTGACCTTCGCGGGCCTGACGGCCGGTCGCACCACCTACGGGCATCGCTTCCTGTCCGAGGGAGCGATCGATGTCCCGGCAGCGGCGGACCTGGCCCTCGCGCACGAGCGGGGAAAGGTCATCGCCGACGGCGAGACGCGCGCGCAGATCATCCGTGAGGGGATCGAGGCGGTCGCGGCGCAGGCCGGGTTCACCGCAGTCGTTCCCGAGAAGGTCTTCGCCGAGGTCGTGAACCTCGTGGAGTATCCGAGCGTGGCGGTCGCGGGGTTCGACGCGGCGTTCCTGCGTGTGCCGCGTGAGATCCTCGAGACCGCCATGGAGTCGCACCAGCGCTACTTCCCGCTGCAAGACGCCGAGGGCGGGCTCACCAACGCCTTCGTCGTCGTGCACAACGGTGACCCGGACCGCACCGATGCGATCCTTCGCGGCCATGAGCGCGTGATCCGTGCGCGCCTGTCCGATGCCGCGTTCTTCTACGACGAAGACCTGGCCGCGGGCATGGAGGGCTGGGTCGCGCGCCTGGAGTCAGCCGTGTTCCAGGAGAAGCTGGGAACGGTTGCAGCGAAGGTGGCCCGGCTCGAGAAACTCACGGCCGCGCTCGCTGTCATGCATGGTGCGGGCCCCGACGAGAGCGCAGCCGCGGTCCGTGCCGCGCACCTGTGCAAGGCCGACCTTGTGAGCCACGCGGTCGTCGAGTTCCCGACGCTCCAGGGCGTGATGGGCCGCTACTACGCGCTGGCCGCCGGCGAGTCCGCCGCGGTGGCGGACGCGGTGCTCGAGCACTACCGTCCGCGGTTCGCCGGCGACGCCGTGCCGGCAAGCGTCGCGGGCCTGCTCGTTTCCTGCGCCGATAAGCTCGACACGATCTGCGGCATCTTCGCGCTCGGCCAGGCCCCGACGGGATCGGCAGACCCCTTTGCGCTGCGGCGTGCGGCGATCGGCGTGCTGGCGATGGTGCTCGACGGCGGCCTGAAGACACATCTCGACGAGGCGATCGGTACCGCTTTCGCCGGATACGCAGGCGTCGTGGACTTCGATCTCGACGAGGTGGGCGCGGCGGTGAAGTCCTTCATCACCGGGCGGCTCGAGACGATGCTGCGCGACCGCGGGTTCGCGTACGACTCGGTGGACGCGGTGCTCGCCGTCGCCGCCGATGACCCCGCTGACGCTCTTGCACGCACGCAGGCGCTCGAGTCCGCTCGAGCGACGGATGCGATGGCGGACGTGGCAGTGGCCTTCTCGCGTGCCAAGAACCTCTCCGACACTGAGGTCGGTAGCACCTACGACCGGGCTCTCATGGGACCGTCGGAGACGACCCTTGCGGATGCGATCGAGGCCGCTGAGGGACGGATCGCAGGCGCGGTCGCCAAGGCCGACTATGAAGGCGCGCTGGCGCTCCTGGCCGGTCTGCGCGCGCCGATCGACGCGTTCTTCACGGACGTGCTCGTGATGGACGCCGACGAGCGCCTTCGCGGGATGCGCCTCGCCCTGCTCAACCGCTTCACGGCGCTGTTCGATGGCGTCGCGGACTTCGCACGACTGCAGGGCCCGGCAAGATGACCGATACCGATCCGATCTCCGTGCACGTGCTGTCCGACTCGCTCGGCGAGACGGGGGAGATGGTCGCTCGCGCCGTGGTGGCGCAGTTCGCACCCGACTCGTTCCACATCGAGCGGCTGCCGAAGGTGTCGACTCCCACCCAGCTGCGCGAGATGGTGCTGGACCACTGCGGGGCCGACTGCATCTTCTTCTACACCCTGGTCAACGTTTCGCTGCGTGCCGAGATGGAGCGCATGGTCGAGGGCGGCGTGCACGGGGTCGACCTCCTCGGCCCCTCGGTCGCACTGCTCGCATCGGCCACCGGCCGTCATCCAACCGGCGTCGCGGGCGCCATGCACCGCACCGACGAGGAGTACTTCGAGCGCATCGGCGCCACCGAGTTCGCCGTGTCCCACGACGACGGCCGCAACCCCGAGGACCTGGCGATCGCCGACGTCGTGCTCATCGGCGTCTCTCGGACCAGCAAGACCCCGCTGTCGATGTATCTCGCGTTCAAGGGTTATCGGGTCGCCAACATCCCGTTCGCTCCCGGCATGGAGCCTCCGGCGGAACTCTTCGAGGTCGACCCGCACAAGGTGTTCGGACTCGTCGCCTCCTCCGCGACGCTCGTCGAGATCCGACGCGAGCGGATGCGCGAGATGGGCGCCTTCGTTCCGCGCTACGCCGAGCGCGAGGCGATCGAGCAGGAGCTCGAGGAGGCGCGCACGCTGATGCGCCGGATCGGGTGCATCGTCATCCACACGGACAATCGCGCCGTGGAAGAGTCCGCACAGGAGATCATCCGCTACCTCGACGGGGTCGTGACGACCTCGGACTGAAACGCATGCTTCACGTGCAGCACTTCGCGGTATCATGCACCCCACCGGCACCCGATCGAGTCAAGGGAGAGAAGACTTGTCGAGCGAAAAGCGTGTCTACGCATTCGGTAGGGACGTCAACGGCGTCAACCGCACCGAAGGCGATCGCAGCATGAAGTTCATCCTCGGCGGCA
>JAHEXP010000045.1 GCA_023252055.1 Coriobacteriia bacterium | reverse complement strand
TGTAGGTCAGCGGGATGCCGACGATCGTCAGGAACGCCGGGAAGGCGTTCTCGAAGTCGGTCCACGGAATCTCGCGCACCGTCTCCATCATGAGGAAGCCGACGATGATGAGGGCGCCTGCGGTGATCGGCAGCGCGCCACCGATCATGGCGATGACCGGCGAGAAGAACGCGGAGACGATGAACAGCAGGCCCACGACGATCGAGGTGAGGCCGGTGCGGCCACCTTCAGCCACGCCGGACGCCGACTCGATGTAGGTGGTGATGGAGCTGGCGCCGAAGAAGCCACCGACGGCGGCGGCGACGGAGTCGACGACGAGGATCTTGCTGACGTCCTCGACCTGACCGTTCTCGTCAGCAAAGCCAGCCTGCTCGCCGATCGCGACGACGGTGCCCATGGTGTCGAAGAAGTCCGACATCATCGTGGCGAACACCATGAGCAGCAGGGCCGGAGTGAAGACCTGCATGATGGCCAAACCGCCGTTGACGGACTGGAACGGCGCGCCGAAGGTCCGGAAGTCGAGCGGGGCGAGCACGGCGGTCGGGAGCTTGGTGACGCCCAGCAGCAGGGCCGCCGCCGTGGCGACGAGGATGCCCCACAGGATGTCACCCTTAACCTTGAACGCCATGAAGCACATGATCGCGATGACGCCGATCAGAGTGACCCAGACCGCCGGCTGCGAGAAGTCGCCGAGGGCGACGAGCGTGGCGGGATTCGCGACGATGAGCTTGCCGTCGACCATGCCGATGAACGTGATGAAGAGGCCGATGCCGACGCCGATCGCGCGCTTGAGGTTCAGCGGGATGGCGTGCATGACGGCCTCACGAAGGCCGGTGAGAACGAGCAGCGTGATGATGACGCCCTCGACGAAGATCACCGACATGCCGACCTGCCACGGCACCTTCATGCCGATGATGATCGTGAATGCGACGACGGCGTTCAGGCCCATGCCTGAGGCCAGAGCGAACGGCCTGTTCGCGATGAGGCCCATGGCCAGGCACATGATGCCGGCGCCGAGCGTGGTGGCGGTCGCCAGCGCGGGGATCCACGCCGCCTGCGCCGCCGGGGTGACGCCGAACGCCGCGGACAGAAGTCCCGGGTTGACGAAGATGATGTATGCCATGGTCATGAACGTGACCACGCCGGCCAGGACCTCCGTACGGAGGTTCGTGCCGCGTTCCGTGAACTTGAAGAAGCTCTCCATCTGACCTGCCTTCCTCTGCGTGTGGCTCCCTGCCGACGACCGCGACTGTGGTGCGGCCGTTCCAACGCCCCTTGTGGACCTTTGTCGTCCTCCCTCCCGCCGGACCGACCGGCGAATCCTGCTCGAAGCCGAATATGTAAACCGGAAGCGGGATGGCTACTCGTCGGTCACGAGTCCCTCGTCCGCCTCTGTGATGCCGTGGTCATGCTCCGCCCAGAGCGGACCGAGATAGCGGGCGCCGTCCGAGTATCCGGAGGCCGCCGCCTCGATGATCTGCCCGGCCATCGCCGGACGTAGGTCGAGATGCGCGAGTTCATCGAAGGTGACCCGTTCGGCCGCCTCCACGCGCGGGTCCGCATCCGCGGCTCCCAGATCTCCCCCCGTGGGACGCACCAGGAACGTCACCTGCACCACGTGGCGCGAGCCGTCGGGTGCGATCGAGTCGTTGATGAAGAGCGGCCTGAGCGGCTCACACGTCAGGCCCGTCTCCTCCAGGACCTCGCGCTTGAGCGCTTGGGACAGGGTCTCACCGAACTCAACGCCGCCACCGGGAAGCAGGTGGTACGTCCGGCCGTCCTTGCGGTGCCGGACGACGAGGATGCCTTCGCCGTGAGGGATGACGGCGGCGACCCGGATGCGCGGGCTAGACCCCTGTGCTGCCAAAGCCGCCCTCACCTCGGACCGTGTCATCCAAGTGCTCGACGTCGACCGGTTCACAGCGCACGACCGCCTGGACCACGAGCTGCGCTATCCGGTCACCCCGAGCGATGCGTATGGGAGCCATCGGATCGAGATTGATGGCGATGATGCGGATCTCGCCACGGTAGTGGCTATCGATGAGCCCCGGGGTGTTCACGAAGCTCAGGCCGGTCCTCAGAGCAAGGCCGCTGCGAGGCTGGACGAAACCCGCGTACCCCTCGGGGATCGCGACAGCGACACCCGTGGGGATCAGGCTGCGTTCGAACGGCATGATGAGCATGTCGGCGGCGGAGTACAGGTCGAGTCCGGCGTCACCCTCGTGCGCGTATGCGGGCAGCGGCAGGTCGGCGGCGATGCGGACTACCTCGAGGCGCATGGACTCCGTCATTTCAGGCCCTTGAGTTCGCGCGTGAACTCGTCGAGGTCCTGGAAGTCCTTGTAGACCGAGGCGAAGCGCACGTATGCGACTCGGTCCAAGCCTTTCAGTTGCTCGAGCACGAGATCGCCCAACTGCTTGGCAGAGATCTCGTAGCGGAAGCTGTTGTGCAACTCGGCCTCGACGTCGTCGATGAGCCCTTCGAGTTGCTGCGCGGTGACGTTTCGTTTGACGGTGGCGACGACGAGTCCGCGCATGAGCTTGCCGCGGTCGAACGGTTCGCGGTGGCCGTCCTTCTTGAGAACCATGAGCGGCATCTCTTCGACTCGCTCATAGGTGGTGAACCGCTGCTCGCAGCTCAGGCATTCCCGACGCCGACGGATGGCGTCCTGGGACTCCGAGACGCGGGAATCGACCACCTTCGTCTCATCGTGTCCGCAGAACGGGCACCGCATCCGTCTCCCCACCCCTACATGTTGGCTTCACGTAACGCTAGCACACCATATATAGGGGAACAATGGGCAGATGCGAGAACATGTAGTGGATTTCATAGCGACCAGGAGGGCGGATCGCGACGCGTGAACGCCCCTACTGGGCGCTCGATGCGCCCGTGACCTGCGCGTATGCCGATCCGGGAGTCTCCGGCGATGGGACGAGGATGACGGCGCCCGCGTGCAGGCCGGTACCACGAAGCGTGTTGGCCTGGACGATGATGCGCACCATCTGGGCGGTGCTGACCCCCGGCAGTCTGTGATCCGCTGCGATCGACCACAGGGTGTCGGCGGGAGACACGCGCACCGTGATGGAGGCGGACGTCGACGATGGAACGGGGTCACCGGCCGCCGGCAGGACGCCCATGATGACGATGAAGGCCGCCAGGGCCGTCATCCAGAAGACGGGCGCGATCCGGAAGCCCCGGCGCCGCTCGTTCCGGCGCTGAGCTGTGCTCTCGCTCCGGTGCGCGAGTGTTTCGCGGCGCTGACGATCGGTGCTCTGCGTACCCGACATCTTCCCCACCTGCCATCTCTTGGCGCGTGCCCTCATGTCCTGTGCGCCTCGCATGATGCGCTGCGCCTCTGACATCGGGTCCCGTCACGCGAACGAACGTATGTTCGTACCGAGTATACGAACACATGTTCTGTCACGCAAGGGGGGAAATCGAACAGGTGTTTGCGTCCGGCACGCCGCTGGGGCTACACTTCGAGGCAGAAGAACGCACGTTCGGTGGAAGGAGCTTCGGCCATGACGCGGGACCGCGATCTGACCGACCGCCAGCGCCAGGTGTACGAGTTCATCAAGTCCGAGTCGCGACGCATGGGCTATCCGCCCACGGTCCGGGACATCGGCGCGGCCGTGGGGCTGTCCTCGTCGTCCACGGTGCACGCACATCTCGCGGCGCTCGAGGCCAAGGGCCTGATCCGCAGGGACCCGAGCAAGCCGCGCGCGCTCGAGATCATCGGCCACGACACCGCTCCCGCTCCCCTGCCGGCGCGCGCGAACGTGGTGGACCTCCCGCTCGTGGGTTCGGTGGCGGCGGGCGTACCCACGCTCGCCGAGGAGAACATCGAGACGACGTTCGCGCTTCCCACCGAGCTCGTCCGCGACGATTCGACGTTCGTGTTGCGGGTCAAGGGCGAATCGATGATCGAGGCCGGGATCCTGGACGGCGACTACGTGGTGGTTCGCGCTCAGCCCACCGCTGCCAACGGCGACATCGTGGTCGCGCAGATCGAGGACGAGGCGACGGTCAAGCGCTTCTTCCGCGAGCCGGACCGGATACGCCTGCAGCCGGAGAACTCGTCGATGGAGCCGATCTACGCCCGCGACGTCACCTTGCTCGGCAAGGTCGTGGCCGTCTTCCGTCGCATGTAGCCCGTACGGAGTTCGCAACGATGAAGGGCGGCCCGCTCGCAGCGGGCCGCCCTTCATCGTTGCGTGTCCCGAACCCTGCGGTCCCTACTGCGCGCGGCGGTGCTCCGCGTAAGGTTCGAGCCGGCCCGCGGCCTGCACGCCCGCCCGCACCACCAGACGCGTCCCCTCGGCGACGTGCTCCTCGCTGACGATATGCGCGTGACCGTGAGCCAGCGCTACGATGTCGCCCCGGTCGTACGGGACCAGGATCGTCAGCGTGATCGCCTGCCGCGCGGCCTCGGCAGCGACGCGGTCGCGCAGCTCGCCAAGGCCTTCACCGGTCAGCGCGGAGCACACCACGGCGTGCGGAAAGCGGGACAGGAGCTGGAACCGCATGTCCTGGTCCATCTCGTCGGCCTTGTTGAAGACGACGAGCGCCGGGCGATCGGCCGCCCCTATGTCGCCAAGGACCTCCTGCACGGCCGCGATCTGGTCGAAGGCCTGTGCATGCGAGCCGTCGACCACGTGAACGAGCAGATCGGACTCACGGACCTCGTCGAGTGTGGACTTGAACGCTTCGACGAGCGAGTGCGGCAGCTTGTGGATGAAGCCGACGGTGTCGGTGAGCGTCACCGTACGGCCGTCCGGAAGCTCGAGTGTCCGCGTGGTTGCGTCGAGCGTCGCGAACAACTTGTCGGCCACCAGCACACCGGCGTCCGTGAGGGCGTTGAGCGTGGTGGACTTCCCTGCATTCGTGTAGCCCACGAGCGACACGCGGAAGACTCCGCTGCGCGCCCGCGCCTTGCGCTGCAGTTCCCGTTCGCCGGCGACGTGCTTCAGCTCGCGCTTCAGCTCGCCGATGCGTTTGCGGGCAAGCCGGCGGTCGGTCTCGAGCTGCGACTCGCCCGGGCCTCTGGTCATGACGCCGCCGCCCATGAACCGGTCGAGGTGACGCCACAGGCCGCGAAGCCGCGGCAGCAGGTACTCCATCTGCGCGAGCTCGACCTGCAGCTTGCCCTCACGCGAGGTGGCATGCAGGGCGAAGATGTCGAGGATCAGGCCGGTCCGGTCGGCGATCTTGGTCTCCGGTACCGCGTTCTCGATGTTGGCCTGCTGCGAGGGGCTCAGCTCGTCGTCGAACACGACAAGGGCGGCGCCGAGCTCTCGCGCGGTCTCGGCCACCTCTTCCAGTTTGCCCTTGCCGATGAAAGTACGGGAGTCGGGCGCGCCCATCTTCTGGGTGAGGGTGGCCACAACCTCCGCACCCGCGGTCTCCGCCAGTCGTGTGAGCTCGGCCAGCGACTCGCTCACACCCCAGCCACGCCCGCGGTCGATGCCGACGAGAACGGCGCGCTCGACCGACTTGGCGGCGATGACTTGGGGTGTGAAGCGCTCGTGACTGGACATCGTGTGGGTTTGCGGCCGCCTTCTACAGGGAGGCTTGGATGCGGGCGACAGCCTCTTCGAGGCGGTCGTCGGGCGTCGTGAGCGATATGCGGATGAAGCCTTCACCATCCGGGCCGTAGGCGGAACCGGCCGGCACGACTACGTTCGCCTTCTCGAGGATGTGCGACGCGAAGGACGCGGACGTGTACCCGGTCGGCACCTTGGCCCAGATGTAGATCGTCGCCTTGGGCATGGCGGCCTCGATGCCGATCTTGCCGAGCGCGTTCATCACGAGGTCTCGGCGGCCCTGGTACATCGCGCACAGTGCGTCGATCTCCGACTGCGGGCCACCCAGCGCCTCGATAGCGGCGTCCTGGACGGCGGTGAACACGCCGGAGTCGATGTTGCTCTTGACGGTGCCGAGCGCCTTGATCGCCTGCGCGTTGCCGCACGCGAACGCGACACGCCAGCCGGTCATGTTGTAGGCCTTGCTCGTGGAGAACAGCTCGATCGCAACGTCCTTCGCACCCGGGCGCGAGAGCAGGCTGGGCGCACGGTAGCCGTCGTAGCCGATCTCCGAGTACGCGTTGTCGTGGATGAGCAACAGATCGTTGGCGCGAGCGAACGCGATCGCGCGGTCGAAGTACTCCTCGTTGGCGATCGCCGAGGTGGGGTTGTTCGGGTAGCTGAGGAACATCATCTTGGCGCGGGCCAGGACGTCTTTCGGCGTGGACTCGAAGTCGGCCAGGAAGCCGTTCTCCTCGTTCATCGGCATCCAGTACGTCTCGCCGCCCGAGAGGATCCCACCGGTGTGGTAGACAGGGTATCCGCAGCCCGGGACCAGCGTGACATCGCCCGGGTCCACGAACGCGAGGAAGATGTGCGCGATGCCTTCCTTGCTGCCGATCAGCGCGAGCGTCTCGGTCGTGGCGTCCACGTCGACGTCGAACCGGCGCTTCATCCACGCCGAGCACGCCTCGCGGTACGGCTGCGAGCCGTAGTAGCTCGGGTACTGGTGGTTCTTGGGGACGTGGATGGCGCGGCCCATCGCCTCGACGATGCGCTCCGGCGTGGGCCGGTCCGGGTCACCGATGCCCAGCGAGATGACGTCGATCCCCTCGGCCTTCTTGAGCGCGACCTTGCGGTCGATCTCGGCGAACAGGTAGGGGGGCAGGTTCGCGATCCGGTCCGCGGTCCTCACGACGTCGTCCCTTCGTTGTGTCTTCGCTGCAGGGACGCACGCGCATGCTCGCGCCCCGGGTGCCGCACATCCTAGCAAACGCACGTGTCCGCCCTGTGACGGGCTCACGCAACGCGATAAGGGCCTACTCCTCGTCGGGCACGACCAGAGCGCCCTCGAACACCGTCTCGGCGGGACCGGTCATGATCACGCGCCCCGTTTCGCTCCACTCGATCTCCAGGTCCCCGCCCGGCAGCTCGATCGTCGCGACGCGGCCTGTGCGTCCCGTCAGCGCGGCAGCGACAAGGGTGGCGCAGGCGCCCGTTCCGCAGGCCAGGGTCTCCCCCACGCCCCTCTCCCACACGCGAAGGCGGATGCGGTCCACGCCCACGACCTGAGCGAACTCGACGTTGGTCTTGCGCGGGAAGGCGGCGTCCACCTCGACGAGCGGGCCGAGGGTGGTGACCGGCGCCGAGTCGACGTCGTCGACCCAGATGATCGCGTGCGGGTTGCCCATCGAGACGCACGTCACGCGCACGTCCCCGAGCTCGGTCACGATAGGCGCATCGAGCACGGGGTCGCCGGCAAGCGTGGTGGGGATATCGACCGCCGCCAGCACCGGTTCGCCCATGTCCACACGGGCCGACACGAATCGCCCGTCTTCGTCGCGCGTGGTCTCGACGTGCTTGATGCCGCCCAGCGTCTGGACCTCGATCGCGTCGAGCGCCACCCTGCCGGTCTCCATCAGGAACCGTGCGAACACCCGGATGCCGTTGCCGCACATCTCGGCGAGAGAGCCGTCGGCGTTGTGGTAGAGCATGAAGAAGTCGGCGGCAGGGTCGGTCGCCGGGCGCACGAGGATGATCCCGTCGGCCCCGACGCCGAAGTGTCGGTCGCACAGCAACTGCACGGCGGACTCGTCGAAGTCCCACTCGCTCATCGGGTCGTCGATGACGATGAAGTCGTTGCCGCAGCCCTGCATCTTGGTGAAGTGGAGGTCCATCTCGTCCCTTCGCTCAGGTGTGACTGTCAGCATCGAGGCCGACCGGCCGTGGTCATGCGGGCCCGGCCGCCTGCTCCGATTCTAGCAGCGCGAGCATCGCTTCCACGGTGCCCGCGGGTGACAACTCGGTTACGTCGATCCAGCGTACGCGCGGGTCGGCCCTGAACCAGGTGAGTTGGCGCTTCGCATAGCGGCGGGACGCCTGCCGAATCGCCGCAACCGCTGTCTCAAGATCGCCCGACCCATCGAGGACCGGCACGAGCTCCTTGTAGCCGATCGCCTGCGCGGCCGTCAGCGTGTCACGGTAGCCGGCCTCGAGCAGGCGCTCGACCTCCTCCAGCAGCCCCGCATGGAGCATCGCGTCGACCCGTGCGTCGATCCGCGCGTAGAGAAGTTCGCGGTCCATGGTGAGGCCTATGTAGTCGGCTTGCAGGTGCGGAACCCTGTCGGCGAAGTGCTCCCGCGCCACCGCATACGAGCTGCCGTCCGTCTCGAGCATCTCGAGGGCACGCAGGACGCGCCGCGTGTTGTTCCGGTGGATGAGCACGGCGGCCTTCGGGTCACGCTCCTGAAGCATCGCGTACATCGCTTCGGGGCCGACCCGCTCGAGTTCCGACTCCAAGACGGCGCGCACGTCCGACATCGCATGTCCCTCGGGGAACTCCATCTTGTCGAGGGCTGCACGCACGTAGAGGCCGGTGCCCCCAGCCAAGACGGGGACTGCGCCTCGAACGAAGATGTCTGCGATCGCCGCGCGGGAATCGCGTTGGTAGAGGGCAGCGGAGTACGGCGTGCCCGGATCCACGAGGTCGATACAGTGGTACGGAACCCTGCGCTCGGACGCGGGAACCTTCGCGGTGCCGATGTCCATGCCGCGGTAGACCTGCATCGAGTCGGCGGACACGATCTCTCCCCCGATGCTCAGAGCGAGGTCCTCGGCCGCCGCCGACTTACCGACGCCGGTGGGTCCCACGACCGCGATGACGCGGTCGGGGTGCAGCGACGACCATGTCGCTGACGCTTCAGACATACCTGACCACCTTGAATCGTTCGAGCGAGATCGCCTCATCGCTGCGGATGCCGCCCTTGCTCATAGCGATGGCCACCTGGTCCTCGCAGGTGTCCACACCCTCGAGGTCGGGTAGCAGCAACCCGCGTTTGAAGCCGCAGGTCGTGATGACGCCGTAGACCTTCGGGTCCAGGTCATCGAGGGAGAAGACCTGCTCAGGCGCCTCGAGCACGTCCACGCTGATCTCGAGCCGGTGCAGCTCGTCGGCGCTCATCGGCGGGAATCGCGGATCCTGCGTCGCCGCCTGTATGGCGTTGTGCACGATCTCTTCGGCCAGTGTCGCCTGGGTGGGGCCGATGGTGCCTATGCAGCCTCTCAGGCCTGTCGGCGTGTGGAGCGACACGAACGCGCCCGCGCGGGGCGGCAGAGCGGGATCGGTGAGCGGGGTCGCTGCCGGCGTGGCGCCGCTGCGGAGGTAGCTCTCGATCGTCGCCCGAGCGAGGCGGACGGGCTCGGACTCATGGGAGCCGGGCATGCCGCCCTTTGACCCTGCGGGCGCTGTGTACGTGGGCATGGCCGTCAGCTCCTCGGCGGGTGCGAACGCGGCGGTCAGGTATCCGACGCCCCAGGGCCCCTCATAGGACAGCACGCGCGAACCGGCGCCGCGGCCATCGAGGAAGCCGCCCAGGATGAGCAGGGACCGCCACCCGCACTCCCCCGCCTCGTCGCGCAACTTCGGGTCGATGCAGGCGATCGCTCCGAAGTCGCCGCGCGCCAGCATCGACGCCACCTGTTCGTCGAAGAGATGGGCGCGCGGCTCGTATCCCGCGGGGGCCTCGGGGAGCAGTCGGTGGCTCATGTCGCCACTGGCGAGGAACGCGACCTTGCGTCCGAGACCGGCCGCTGCACGTGCGATGGCCCGCCCGAAGGCGGCGTGGTCATCCGCGCTCAGGCCGGCGAACGACACGACCACGAGTGGGTAGGTGGCTCGGGGATCGAGGAAATGCAGCGGGACCAGCACGCCGTGATCCAGTTCACCGTCACGTCCCGCCAGGGCCTCACGACGCGAGACCGCGGGCAGTCCTGCGGAGGACGCCTCGGCCAGGATCGCTCGCGCGAGTTCCGGGTCACCCGCGACGTCGTGCGCCACCTGCCCTGCCCGGAACTGGCCCAGGTCCCCGTGGAAACGTTGCGCCGTAGAAACGGTGAAGGCGTCCCAGAAGCCGGGTGCATGCGGTGAGACCACCACGAGCGTGTCGGGCGCGAAACGAGCCAGCACGCCAGCCAGGGCGCGAAGGGATGCCTCGGAAGCGCTTGTCACGTCCGCGTCCGCCCCACCCACCTCCCGGACCATGATCGGAGGGTGCGGAGCCACGATGCCGAGCACGTCGAACGACATAGCCGTATCAACACCTTCCGCAGACGTGACGTGACGCGCCGATATGCGGGCGTCAGGCGTCGCCGGTCCCTGAGATGAGGGTACCCAGCAGGAACCACGTCTGCGCATCGTCGATACGGACGTCGGCGAATGTGCCGGCGAGTGCGGCGTGCGAGCGCACGTGGACGACCTTGTTGCCGGCGGTGCGGCCCATCAGGACAGCGCCGTCACGCTTGCTCGCTCCCTCGAACAGCACGCGCTGGACCGTCCCCACGAGCGGGACGTTCTTCGCGAGGGCCGACGACTGGACCAGGGACACGAGTCGGTCGAACCTGGGTTGCACGACTTCCTTGGCGATCTGCTCGGCCATCGAGGCCGCAGGTGTCCCGGCCCTGGGGCTGTAGATGAAGGTGAAGGCCGCATCGTAGTGCGCGGCGGTAGCCGCCAGCATCGTCTCCTCGAAGTCCTCCTCCGTCTCGCCCGGGAAACCGACGATGAGGTCGGTGCTCAGTGCGAGGTCGGGCATGGCTTCGTAGAGCTGCGCGACCAGGGCGAGGTAATCCGCCTGGGTGTAGCGGCGGTTCATCGCCTTCAGGATGCGGTCGGAGCCGGACTGCAGTGGCAGGTGCAGATGTCGGCACACCGCTGGCAGTTCGGCCATCGCCGCGATCGTGGCGGTCGACAGGTCCTTCGGATGGCTGGTGGTGAATCTGATCCGAGGCACGCCTGTGGCGGCAACCTCACGCAGGAGCTCAGCGAACCGGGGCGCCCCGTACAGATCGCGACCGTAGGAGTTGACGTTCTGCCCGAGTAGCGTGACCTCGACCACCCCGTCGGCCATGAGGGCATGCACTTCAGCGACGACATCCTCCATGCTCCGAGAACGCTCTCGCCCCCGGACGTACGGGACGATGCAGTACGTGCAGAAGTTGTTGCAGCCCACCGTGACCGGCACCCACGCGTGCCACGGGTGCTCGCGTCGCGATGGAAGATCAGCCGTGAAGTCCGCATCCGACGGATCCTCTACCTCGACCACAGGTCGAGGCGAGTCCGCCGCGGCGTCGATGAGTTCCGGCAGTCGCGCAAGGTTGTGGGTCCCGAAGACGACGTCGATCATCGGGAGTGTCCGCAGCAGCTGCTCGCCGTCCCGCTGCCCGATGCAGCCCCCCACCGCGATGATGGTCCCCCGCTCGCGGCGGACGCCGGTGAGCGAGCTCACCTGGCCATACAGGCGCTCGTCAGCGTTCTCGCGCACACAGCACGTGTTGAACACGATGACGTCGGCGATGTCCCCCTCGGGAGCCACTGTCATGCCGCGCTCAGCGAGCATGCCCGCGATCCGTTCGGAGTCGTGCTTGTTCATCTGACACCCGAACGTGCGGACCTGGAACGTCGTCATGAGCGGTACGCCCGGGCGCGCTCGCGAACCGCATCGACCGCCGAATCGGGGCACGCGCCGGCGCCGATGCCGGGGCTCCGCATCCCGGGACCGTGGAAGTCCGAACCGCCGGTGACGATCAGCCCGTGGCGCTCAGCGAGCGCAGCGAAGCGTTGGCGGTCCCGCTGACTGTGCTCGGCATGGAACGCCTCGATGCCGTCGAGCCCGGCCATGAGCAGCGTCGTGAGAGCTGCTTCGCCGCTGACCCCCGGATGTGCGAGTACCGCGACCCCACCCGCAGCGTGGATCGCTGCGATGGCGCGTGTGCCGCTAAGGGTTTCCTTGCGCACGTGGAACGGTGCGTCGCGACCGATGAGCAGTCGGAAGGCTTCCTCCACGGTGGGCACGCTCCCCGAGTCCACAAGGGCGCGGGCTATGTGCACGCGTCCGATGGAGCCCCCACCCGCGCGCCGGGCCACATCGGCGAAGTCCACGGAGTGGCCGGCCTCGTCGAGCATGTCCACCATCGTGCGGGCGCGCGCCTCGCGGGACGCCCGCAAGTCGGCGAGCGTTTCGACGAGGTGGGGGTCGTCGTGGTCCACCAGCAGCCCGAGAACGTGGACATCGGACGCACAGGGCTCCTCGACAGAGAGCTCGACGCCGGGAAGGACGGTGATGCCGCGGCTGCGAGCCGCATCGGTCGCCTCGACGACCCCGGCGGTGGTGTCGTGGTCTGTGATGGCGATCACACGCAGCCCGACGGCTAACGCGGCCTCGACGACGGCGGATGGCGTCAGCGAGCCGTCGGAGGCTGTGGTGTGGACGTGAAGGTCTACCGGCATGGTGTGGGACTCCGGTGGGTGATCTCGGGACGCGAAGCGTGCATCAGCGGTCGCGCATGTCCCGAGGCTCGACGAGCAGCCTGATGGCGGTGCGTTCCTCGCCGTTGATGGAGATGTCGGCGAACGCCGGTACGCATGTGAGATCGACGCCGCTGGGTGCTAGGAAGCCCCGTGCGATCGCCACCGCCTTGATCGCCTGGTTGAGGGCGCCTGCGCCGACCGTCTGCATCTCGACCGCGCCCTGCTCGCGCACGACGCCGGCAAGCGCGCCTGCGACCGAGTTGGGGCTT
>JAHEXP010000084.1 GCA_023252055.1 Coriobacteriia bacterium | reverse complement strand
TCGGATGCGCGGACCATCTCGTCCACGAGCCGCTTTGCGATCGGCGACTCCAGCGTCGCGACCCGCGCCCGCAACTCGCCGATCTCCCGGTCGCGCTCCCACAGTAGGCGGCGCGCCTGCGTCAGATCCGCCGCTTCGATCTCCGCAATCGGCCCGTTCGGCCCCGCGTCGAGCGTCACCCGCTGCCGGTGCATTCGCCCATCCGCGCCGCGGTGCAGCGGGCCGGGGTCGGCGTCGGTGTGCTGGCGGCTCGCGACCGGGATCGGCCCGCCGCTCGTCTTGAACTCGTACGGGCCTTTCGTCGTGTCGGTCGTCGTGCTCATCGCTTCTTGCTCCCCTTGTTCGCCCCGTTCTTCTTCGGCTTCGTCACGCTCGCCTCGTCGCGCACGTAGGTCGCGAGGCGGTACATGAACTGCCAATCCTGCTCTTTCGCGAGCTGTCGAAACGCCTGAAGCATCCCGAACACCCCGTCCATGCGACGTTCCAGCGCCTTTGCTTCCCACCTCTCGCCCCCGTCCCTCGACTCCTCGACCACGAAGACCCGCGCTTTCATTGGCCTGCCTCCCTGCGCTCCATCCGCTCCGCCCAAACGCGCAACTTCTCCGTGATCTTGTCTTGACATACTCGGCAGATCACTAACGACGGTGGCGCGGGCGGTACGTCGCAGCCGTTCGCGCACTTCTCCAGGGGTGTCCTTTTCTTCTTCCACGTCATCGGCCTGCCTCCTTACACGACTTGCAGCGGTACGCCTGCACGCTCGGCACCCACTCCGCACCCGGCTCGTCGCAACATCCCTCGACTTGCGAGCCGCCAGCCCATGCGGGGCCTCGGCACGACATCATGCCCTGCGCCTCCGCCGCCTCCCAATGCGCCTTGTGGTCCTCCGCCTCCACCCTCGCCGCTTCGAGTTCCGCGGTGAGGCGGGCGAGTTTACGAACGCCACAATCAATCTGAAACGCGGGCGCCAAAAACCGACGCGTCGCGGTGCGCTGGCCGTACGCGTACGCACACGCTCCGGGCGCCAGTGTCGCATCGTGCCCGCACCTCTCGCACACCTTCGCGTCACTCATCGGCGGCTCCCGATCTCTCGCGCAACCGTTTCGACGGTCAACGCTCCGACGCCAATAGCGAACACGGCCAGCGACCAACACGCCCAAAAATGGTCTGCCACGATGGTTAGCATCTCACTTTCTACCTCCGCTCGCGCCGACGTGGGCGCCTGATTCGATTGTTGCAGCCAGTGACGCCGGTAGGTAGTGCCACGTAGCGCTGCGCAAAAACGCCACCACGTCCGCCCTCTCCTGCGCCCGCGCCGTCTCCGGCGTCTCCTCCGGGCGCAAGCCGTGGCGGATCTCGATGTCATCGGCGGACCGGCGCAGCGACTCGGCCAGCACTTTCGGCTCCAGCGCACACACGTTCTCCGGCGTCGCGTGCGGATCCGTCGCGACGTCGAGCAGGTTGCGCGCCCACCACTCCAGCCGCGCGATCGTGCTCGGCGGGACGTGTGAGAAATCCCCGTGAAACGGCACGCCCATCCCGCCCGGCTTGCGCCGATGCTCGAACGCGGCGCGATCGACGGTCTCCGCAAAGAGGGCGATCCGTAGTCGTGCCGCCTCGGCGTGCTGCGCAACCTTCTCGACCGCCGCGTTCCCCTCGCGCACGGCGTCCAGCGCACGGGCCTGCCACGTCGCGACGTCCGCCCGCAGGCGCGCGATCTCAGCGTCTCTCGAATTCATCACCCACCTCCGCCGCTCACGCGGCCCCGTCGTCGTCGCGCCGAACTGGCGCCGTGTCGAATGGAACGTCCGCGACCGTTTGCGGCTGCTGGCTCGACGGCGGCAAATCGCCGCTGTCTGCCGCTTCGCACGCCGCGATCCAGTGCGGCGGCGGGAACGCCCGCGAGACGATCCCGGCGTGGTACATGCGGCTCCAGTCGCGGAGCCATTGAGGGCGCGTGTCGTTCATCACACATCCTCCCGTTCGCCCGCTGCGCGAGCTTTGAAGTCCAGCACGTCACCGCGTGCGTCGCCATCGGTCAGACGCGGGGCGGGCGCAGGCGAGACGATGCGTGTGTGCTCGGGCGAAAACTCCAGCTCAAGGTAGCCCGTCCCGACGTTGCGACCTTTCAACTGCCACCACTTGAGAACGCGCTTGGTCGTCTCGTTCGTCTGGTCACGCTGGAGCACGACCACGGTGTCCGCGTCCTCTTCGATGCGCCCCGAGTCGCGAAGGTCCGAGAGTTTCGGTGGGGCCTCCGGTCCGCGGTCCTCGCCCTTTCGGTTGAGTTGTACGAGCAACATGACCGGGAGGCGATATTCGCCCGACATGAGTTTTAGCGTCCGCGTGATCTGACCGAGTTGGATGTCGTGCCGCGCGTCCGGGTTCTCGGATTCCATGAGCCCGAGATAGTCTATGTAAACGCCCGAGAGCCCGCCGCGCGTAGCGTAGCGGCGCACAAGCGCACGAATGTGAGTCGCCTTCAAGGCGGACTTCGCAAACAGAATGCCGACCTTCGCCAAGGTCTCGCACTCGCGATATACGGACGACCACTCGCGCGTGGTGCGAAGTTGTCCACCGAGCAGCGCCCGTGAGTTGATCCCCGTCGCACCAGACAGCATGCGCATCCCGAGATCCACGGGCTGCATTTCGAGAGAGATCACCAGCGCGGGCTTGCCCGAGTCCTCCGCCGCGGCTTCCGCCAGACGCATCATGGTCACGGTCTTTCCGGTGCCCGGACGTGCGGCGAGGATCGCCAGCGTCCCGCGTCGCTGCCCGCCGAATGCGTCATCGACCGCGACAATGCCCGTCGACACCGACGACACGGAGCGCCCAGCCTTGTGCGCTGCGTCGATCTCCGCCGACACCTGCGAGACGACCTCGGCCATCGTCACCACGTCAGCACCCGGGTTGCCGTCATTCATCGCCCCGAGTGCAGCAATTGCCCGGCCCGCAAGTTCTTCCGCGTCGCCCATCGCGTCGTACGCTTCGGACGCCATCTCGTGCGCCACGCTGATGATCTGCCGCAACAGCGACTTGTTGCGCACGCTGCGGGCGTAGTGCTCGACGTTCGCGGCAGTAGGCACCGCGTCGAGCAGCGAGTTGAGGTAGGTTAGGCCGCCGATCCCTTCGAGCGTCCCCGCCGCGCGGAGATAGTCGCCGAGGGTGAGGATGTCGAGCGGCCGGGCGATCTCCCGCAGGGCGCCCATCGCCGCGAACACGAGCCGATGCTCCTCGCGGTAGAAGTCCTCCGCCCGAACGATCCCCGCCACGTCCGCGAACGCGTCGTTCACGAGCAGGATCGCCCCGAGCACGGCTCGCTCGTCCTCCCGGGAGTTCGGCGGGATTCGCAGGTTCATGCCTCGCCCCCGGCTTTCCCGGCTCGGACGCGGGCCATGTGGGCAACCAAACCGCCGCCGGGCGGGTCGAAGGGGCGCCAGGGCTCCACCTTGGTCGCGATCTTCGGAGTTTGGGCGGTCGGAGTGGCGGGAAAGGGCAGAACCGACGCAGGTACGGGAGGCGGATTCCGGGTCTCCAGGTCGTTGAGGCGGGAGAGGTACGAGCCGAACGACCGCGGCGACCGCTCCGTGGCCTGCATGTAGGTGCGAATCAGGCGGCTCGCGCGAGGCGCGCTCCAGCCGTTGCGAACCGCGGCTTGGGCCATGGCGATGTCGCGCCGGGTCCACACGTAACCCGGCCAGTGCTCCGCGCACTTCGGACGTTCGCGACGGTCGCAGCCGGGCGGGCATCGGTGAGACATCGCCCGGTGCTGTTCAGCCCACGCCACGTCCCAGGCGTCGGTGATGACGCGGGCGGCGGCGGCGACCTCGGCGGAGTCGGCTCGCTTGGCGCGAGGCTTGCGGGGCTTCGCGGGAGGGGGGTCCGCGGAAATGGGGGTGGGTTCCGGCTGAGAGGGCGACGACGGTCGTGTCTCCTGTGCCTGTCCTACATCTGCACACACCGGCTCGGTCGGTTGGACGGTCGGTTGGACGGTCGGCTCGGTGGTCGGTTCCTCGGTCGAGGCGTTGGCCGATGGCGGGAGCGTAGCGGACGACTCGGCAACTTGTGTCTGAGAAGTCTGAGACTCCTGAGAATAGGCACCCCACACTGCACCACCCG
>JAHEXP010000006.1 GCA_023252055.1 Coriobacteriia bacterium | reverse complement strand
GTCACCGAGACGCTCAAGGACTCCGGCGCGGTGGGCCCGGTCACGCTGGGTGACGGCACGCAGATCTGGAAGATCACGCACAACGGCGTGGACACACACTGGATCCACTTCCACCTGTTCAACGTCCAGGTCATCAACCGCGTGGGTTGGGACGGCGCGGTCAAGCCGCCGGAGCCCAACGAACTCGGCTGGAAAGAGACAGTCCGCATGAACCCGCTCGAGGACTGCATCGTCGCGATGCGGCCGGTCGCTCCCACCCTGCCGTTCAAGATCGGCGACAGCGTCCGTCCGCTCGACCCGACCCAGCCTCTCGGAGCGACGCTCACGGTCACCGATCCGACGACCGGCAACCCGATCACCATGACGAACGTCCTCGCCAACTTCGGCTGGGAGTACGTGTGGCACTGCCACCTGCTGGGCCACGAAGAGAACGACATGATGCGCGCCGTGGACTTCCAGGCGTCGCCCACCGCACCCACCGGGCTCGCGGCAACGCCATCGGCGGCGAGCGTGAACGCGCCTCAGATCGTGCTGAAGTGGAAGAACAACGCCACGTCTCCTGCCGCGGCCGACATGTTCACGCAGCGCTCCACCGATCCGACCTTCGCCACGAACGTGTGGACGTTCCTGACGTCCGGTACGTCGACCGGATTCACCGACACCACCGTTGCGGCATCCACCACCTATTACTACCGGGTGCGTGCGGAGAGCGCCTCGGCGTTCTCGGTGTGGTCCAACGTCGTTACGGCCAAGAGCGCAGGCCAGCTCCCGATGGCGGTCACGAGCGTTCACTTGGTGACCGCCGGTTCGGGCACGCTGAACATCGGCTGGACGCTGCCGACCAGCGGCGCTACGAGGACGTCGATCCAAGTCCAGTATGCGACCGGGTCGAACGGCCCATGGACGACCAAGACCACGACCGCCAGCGCCACTTCCTACAACATCACCGGACTGTCGCGCACCAAGAAGTACTACGTACGCGTCGCTGCGGTGAACGCGGCCGGCTCGACGGTGTCGGCGGCGATCACCGCCACCACGAAGTAGACACGGTTCCATCGCGCGGACCCGTGTCTGGGGCTCGCGCGTAGCTCGGGGAAGGCGGCCCGTCGGGAACACCCGGCGGGCCGCCTGGCGTCGCGGGCTCAGGTGTCTGTGCGGCCGCGAAGAGGATGCGGGTCCGCGGACGAGCGGCCGCTCGGCGCCGCCTCGAAAATCGGTGCTTGTGTGGGTGCGCGAACGTGCCGACATACCTGTGTAGGGCGTGGGGGAAGCGTGCTGCAAAGCGCGCATGTAGCGGGCAGGGGACGATGAGGATCTTCCAGACGAGTCACACGGACAGCGGCATGACGCTTGGTGAGGTGATGGTGGCCTCATCGGTTTTGTTCGTATGTCTGACGTCGCTCGCGGGTCTCCTCGGCGGTTCCGTCACGTCCAGCCGCATGGCCCGCGCCCGGGACGAGGCGGCGAACCTCGCGAACGAGAAGATCGAGTACGCGCGCAGCCTCGACTACGACCGCGTCGGCCTCCACTACAGCAACGGCGTCTACGGCGATCCGGCCGGCGACATCCCTACTCCTGAGCAAGACGGCAGCTTCACCGTCACGTCGGAATGCACCTGGGTCCGCACCTCCACCGGGCGCGCCGCATACAAGAAGCTCACCGTTCACGTTGCATGGCACGACCCGATCCCGGGTGAGGTCGCTGTCACCACGATGATCTACGGCAAGAGCGACATCGTCACGAGCGGCGACCTCGTCGTGAAGTTGCGCTACCGGGAGAACGGCGACCCGGTCACCGACGCCTCGGTTGCGATCGTTGCTGCCGACGGTTCCTCACGTTCCGTCCTCTCGGACGCCGCCGGCGAAGGATTCTTCGGTCAGGTCGCCCTTGGGAATGTGGCGCTGTCGGTCACGCCTCCTGCCGGCTGCGTCGTCGACACCTCCACGATGTCGAGCGTCAACATCGCCGCCGACTCGGTCACGACGATCATCGCCTACGTGCAGCAGCCGGCGCAGGCGACGTTCCACGTGACGGACACATCCGGCGCGGCCCTCTCGGGCGCCACAGTGACCCTGCGCCGCGCCGACGGCATGACGCTCCCCGCACTGCTCACCAACGCCAACGGCGACGTGATCTTCAGCCAGCTGCTGTATGCGGACTACTCGGCCACCATCGCCAAGGACGGTTACCCGCCCGCAACAGCGGCAGTGACCGTCAGCGCCGGTGCCGCCGAGCCCGTCGTTCCCGTCGCCATCGCCCCGCTTCTTGGCGTGGGCCTGCAGGTCCGCGTCTACGACACCAACGCGACGGCGCTGTCCGGCGCGACCGTCACCATCCGGCGCGACGGCAACTCGACGCCGCTGCAGACCGGGACCGTCGGCACCAACGGCGAGATCGCATTCACCGGCATGACCGCCGGCAGCTACAACGCGACCGTCGACAAGTCCGGCTGGGTGTCCCAGGTCAAGACGACCTACATGTACGACGGGGATCACGACACGCTCGACTTCTTCCTGAGCCCGGTCGTGACCACGGGGAACATGAGGATCACCACGCTCGACAAGTACGGACACACGGCATCGATCCGCGTGATCGTCAGTGGCCCCAGCGGCTACTACCGCAACGACCTCTGGTCCGCATCGAATGGTGTCTTGAACCTCTCGGGGCTCGTTCCCGGAAGCTATCAGGTCAAGTGCTACACGAAGGCGGCGAGCACCGCGACCGTGATCGTGAACGCCGGTCAGACCGCTGAAGTCCAAGTCTCGCAGAAATCGTAGGCCCGACGTGATCACAGCTCTCACTCGCAGGATGCGCGCGCGGCACGACGACCGCGGCTTCAGCCTGACCGAGTTGCTGGTGGCCACGGCGATCCTGCCGATCGTTCTTTCCGCTGCGTACCTCGTCTTCATAACCCTCTCGGGCAACTACAGCTCGATCTCCGCGCAGTCCGAGGCCACGTCCGAAGCGCAGCGCGCAATGGACACGATGGTCCGCGAGATGCGGCAGGCCCAGGAGGTCACCACCGACGGCGGCGCGGTCGCGGTAGCCACCGAGACGACCTGCACGTTCTACGCGGATCTCGACCGCGATGGCCGCCCGGAGCGCATCACCTACTACGTCGACGGTTCCGACCTGTACCGGGCCCAGGCCCTGCCGGTCAATCAGGTCTACCCGTACGGCTACGTGGACGGCCCCGCCCAGCGCGTGGTGAACCTGACCACGGCGAGTGCGGTCGTCTTCACGTACTTCGACAACGGGAGCCCGAACACGCCGGTGTCGCATCCGAACCCGCCCGATGTCAGCGCGATAGGCATCCGGCTCTCGGCCTCGCGGCCCGCACAGAACGGTCAGGTCTCGGTGGAGTTCACGACAAGGGTGAAGATCCGTGCGCTGTTCAACTCGCTCTCATAACGCGGGTACCGCGGCGCCGCTGAGAAGCGATGCCGGGTCCGCCTTCATGACGGTCATCGCCACGACGAGCATCCTGTTCGTGCTCGCCACGACCCTGATGCTCATGGTCGGGTACCAGACACAGTCGACGATGATCAGGACGTCGCGCGTCCGGGCCATGCACGTCGCGGACGCCGGGATCAACGCCTACCTGTTCCAGCTGAAGTCGCAGTACGGCTACTACCTGACTGCGCCCGACACCGGCGTCGTGTCCATCGGTAACGGCGAGAGCTACCGCGTCACCGCCCAACCCGCGGCCAACGGGAAGCCCCTGACCCTGTACTCGACGGGCGCTGCCGGCGACGGCACCGTGACGATCGCCGCGACGATCAGGTTCCCCTCCTTCGCCGACTACATGTTCCTGTCGAACGCGGACATCCGGATCGGTTCGGCGGCGCTCATCAACGGTCAGGTCCGCTGCAACTCGAACATCATCAACGCGGGCCACATCACCGGCAAAGTCACCGCCGCGGGCACCGTGTCGAACACCGGCGTCATGGATCAGGGCGCTCTGCAGCACCAGGCCGCCGTGGACTTCAACCAGGTGCTCGCGGACATGGACACGATCATGCTGTCCGCCAAGGGCAACAACTCGTACTTCCCGGCCTCCGGTGCCTACGGCTACCGGGTGACGGTCAACGGCGCCAACGTGACGATCGACAAGATCACGGGCGGCACGACGACCGGCGTTCTCGTCACCACGCCGGTGCGCACGATGGCCGTCCCCACTTCGGGCGCCTTCTATTTCTCGGACAGCGTGTGGGTGTCGGGCTCGCACTCCGTGCCTCTTACGATCGTCAGCGACAAGGACATCTACATCCCCAACAACTACGGCCCGAGCACCATGAACTCGACGGTTACCGGCGGGCTCATCGCCCACGGCAACATCATCGTCCCCTGCTGGTATGCGAGCGTCCCCCAGGACATGTCGCTGACCGCCGCGATGCTGTCGCAGAGCGGCCGCATCTACGCCGACACGAAGCAGGGCGTCTTCCGCAACAACATCACGATCACCGGCTCGGAGACCTACTACGACGCGAACGGCGGTTTCGTGGTCGTCGACAGCAACGGCAACGCCACTGCCGGCTTCCGCAACCGCACCTACACCTACGACCAGCGCCTCGACGACTACCCACCGCCGAAGTACCCGGTCATCCAGGACGGGTCGCTCAAGGTCGATACCTGGATCGAGGACCACTCCGCCGTTCAGTAGGCGGCAGGCACCAGGGCGAGCAGCCCCAAAGGCTGTGACGCGGACGCGACAAAGAGGGTCGGCGCGGCGTCCGTTGACAGAAACGCGGCCGTCGCCTGGGTGGCAAGCACCGAGGCGGCGGCTGTCGCGTTCCCCGAGGGCGCGACGGTGCCGGCGGCGATCGGGGAGACGCCGGTGAGCGGGGGCGCCACCAGCTGCGGCTTCGCCTTCGCGATATGGCGGTAGCGCAGGCCCTTGGCCCCGCGGCCCAGCGGCCGCGCGTGCTTGAGCGCCGGACGTCCCCACGTGGACTCCTCCATCGCGACGTACCGGCTGTGCGCCTTGTTCGCCCATTTCACGAAGATGGCGACGTGCCCGGGTGTGTGGACCGCGTCGCCCGGTTGCATCTTCGCCAGCGGGATGCGAACGGCGACCGCGTGGATCGTGCGAGAGGTGTAACTGCGGCCGAGCTTCCACGCCATCGAGACGAACCCCGAGCAGTCGCGGCGGTAGCCGGCGAACGTGGAGTTCTGGCTGTACGTGACCTTCTTCGCCACCCAATGGTGTGCCCGGTCGAGGACCTTGGCCCGAGTGATGGCGTGCGCGGTCGTCGGGAACAGGCCGAGGACGGCGACGAGTGCCGATGCGAGCGCTGCGAGGCTCGCGCGCCAGGGGATCCTGGCGAATGTGCGGGACGCGACGGGTACCTTCACACGGTGCCTTTCGCCGGGTACGGTACGCGCCGGCAGAAGCGCCTCCGTGGACGCTTCCGAGCGGTGCGTGCTGGTCCGCCGGATCGTGCGTTGGATGTACTCGCTCTTGGTGAGCGCCGGCGGCAGCCGGGGCATGGGGGAGCGAGAGCGGTGCCATTTTCGGTAACGTCGCAGGTGGGAGGCTGTGTCCGACCAGCGGTGTCGGCGTCTTGGCGGCCGAGGCGCAGGATTCGGCGAACCCGGCTTCACCTCCGGGCGGCCTACACGACATCTCCGCAGCTCCCGAGCGTGCGACGGCGCGCCGGTTGCTTGATAGTGTTCGAAGGTAAGACCGCCTGCGATCAAGGAGTGTCGGATATGCGTGGACTCGCGTTCTATCACGGTTTCGGCGGCATGGGCGGCGGCGGACTCGCTCTGCTGCTCTTCGGGCTGCTGAAGCTGGTGTTCGTCGTCGCGATCGTCGTGCTGATCGTCGTCATGGTGCGACGGATGCACCGCCGCGGCATGGTCATGCACGGGATGCACCACGACATGATGCCGGGGGCAGCTCCGTCGGCCCCCGCCGAGGACGAGGCCGTGGGCATCGCCCGCAAGCGCTTCGCCACCGGTGAGATCACCAAGGAGCAGTTCGACGAGATCATGAAGTCCCTCGTCTAGCTGCGCACGCTTCGAAGTTACGTGCACATCGCCGCGGGGCGCGGCGGGTCACCCGATCCGGGTGCCCGCCCGCCCCGCGAGTGCGTCATCGAGGTCTTCGACGCGGCACATGACCGCGTGGCGTCCGGTCGTCGCCGCGAACCATGCGCTCGCGGCGACCTTGGGGCCGATGCTTCCTTCTTCAAGGGCACCGCTCTCGAGCAGGTCACCTGCGCCTTGGGCGGTCAGGTGCTCGATCGCACGCTGCCCGGGGGTGCCCCAGCCCGCGTATACGCGGTCAGACTCCATCAGGATGACGAGCGCGTCGGCTTCGATCTGCGTGGCGAGCATGGCGCTCGCCCAGTCCTTGTCGATCACCGCATCGATGCCATGCAACTGCCCGTCGGCGGCCTCACAGACCGGAACACCGCCGCCGCCGGCCGCTATCGTCACGGTGCCGGTCGCGAGCAGGCGCCCGATCACCGGCGCCTGGACGATGCGCAGCGGCTTCGGAGAGGCGACGACGCGCCGCCACCCGCTGCCCGGGACGCTGGTGAACGACCACGCCGGCTCGCTCGCGCGCAGTGCGTCGGCCTGCTCGTCGGTGTAGTAGGGGCCGATGGGTTTGGTCGGACGCTCGAAGGCCGGGTCGTCGGCAGAGACCACCGTCTCCGTTACCAGGGTGACCACAGGGCTCTCGTCGCCGCGCATCCACAACGCGTTGGCGAGCGAGAGCTGCAGCATGAAGCCGAGCCCGCCTTCGGAGTCGGCGCCGGCGATATAGAGCGGCATGGGCGTCACGAGTTCGCGGGCTGCTTCATTTCGGATGACGATGTTGCCGACCACCGGCCCGTTGCCGTGCGTCACCGCCACATGCGCACCGGTGCCGACGAGCCGGGCGATGTGCGCCATCGCCTCGTCGGAGCGGGCGAGCTGGGTCTCGATCGTGCCGTCGTCGCTGCGCCGCAGCATCGCGTTGCCGCCGAGTGCGACGACGAGGGTCATCGGTACGGAGGAGGAGCGGGGCGCGGGCGCTGCCGCGGGATGGGCCGCCTCGGTCACACGAGGTTCCCGTCACGTAGGAACGTCTCCACGATCGAGCGCAGCGTCGGCGCGCCGCGGTCCTCCACCTCGTAGGTGACGCGGACCGCCTCCTGCTCGATGTCGATGAGGCGGGCGAGGTCGATGGGTGTTGCGATCACGACCGCGTCACACGGAACGGCGGCGATGGTGGCGGCGAGGTCCGCGAGCTGCTCGGGCGAATAGCCCATCGCGGGGAGCACTTCGCTCAGATGGGTCCAGGCGGCGAACGTGTCGCGCAGGGAGCCCTTCGCAAACGGCCTGGGATCGACGATCTCGGCGCCGGCGCGCCTGGCCGCGATCACTCCCGCGCCGTAGGCCATCCCACCGTGCGTCACGGTGGGACCGTCCTCTATGACGAGGACCTTCTTGCCCGCTATTCGGGAGTCTCCCCCGACCACGCGTACCACCGAGTCTGTCTCGACCACGGTCGCGCCGGGGTTGAACCGGGCCGCTGTCGCGTGGAGTTCGGCGACGCTGCTCGGGTCCGCGGTGTCGACCTTGGTCACGACGAGTACGTCGGCGCGCAGGAAGTTCGCCTCGCCCGGGTGGTAGAGCCTCTCGTGGCCCGGCCGGTGCGGATCGAGGGCGACGATCTCGAGGTCGGGCCGGATGAACGGCATGTCGTTGTTGCCGCCGTCCCAGATGATGACGTCGGCTTCCTCCTCGGCCGCGAGCAGGATGTCGGCGTAGTCGACGCCGGCCATGACCACGCCGCCGGCATCGATGAACGGTTCGTACTCCTCACGCTCCTCGACGGTGACTCTCAGCCGGTCGAGGTCCTCCATCGAGCCGTAGCGCTCGACGCGCATCGCAGTCAGGTCGCGGTATGGCATCGGGTGGCGGATGTCGACCGCGCGCAGCCCGTGCTCGCGCAGCAGCTGCCAGATGTAGCGGGAGATCCCCGACTTGCCCACCCCGGTGCGCACCGCGCAGATCGAGATGACCGGCTTGTCGGACGAGATCATCGTGCGGTCCGGACCCAGGAGCGAGAAGTCGGCGCCGGCTGCGAGCACGGTGGAGGCCTTGTGCATGACGTCGACGTGCGCGACGTCCGAGTACGCGAAGACGACCTGCTGGACCTCGAGGTCGGCGATGAGGCGCGAAAGCTCCGACTCCGGATGGATGGGGATCCCCTCGGGGTACAGAGGGCCGGCGAGCGAGGCGGGATAGGTGCGCGAATCGATGCCGGGTATCTGCGTGGCCGTGAAGGCGACCACTTCCACGTCCGGATCGTCACGGAACACCACCTGGAAGTTGTGGAAGTCGCGCCCCGCCGCTCCCATGATGATCGTCCTCGTCCGCTCCATGCGCACTCCTCGTGGCTCGGTGTCCGGCTCCAGACCGCGGCTGCATACTCCGCTGCCACTATCGTATACCCGTCGCCCGCGCACGCACGAGTCGCGGGCATGTCGCACGTTCATGCGCGCAGCGTGCTGCGGTACGATGCCGGAGCACGGTCGGCCACACGATGGAGGAGCCGCACCCATGGCGGTCCGCGTCATCACGGATTCGACGAGCTACATCCCCGCCGACGAGGCCCAGGCCCTCGGCGTACGTGTCGTGCAACTCTCCGCGACACTCGACGGAGTGACGCGCACCGAGGACGAGATCGACCCCGAGCAGTTCTACCAGGCGATGCTGGCCGCTTCGGAGTTCCCCACCTCGTCCCAGCCTTCGGTGGCATCGATGATCCAGGCGCTCGAGGAGCCGGTGGCGGCGGGCGACGAGGTCGTGGCCGTCCTGCTCTCGTCCAAGATGAGCGGTACGTACGAGACCGCTCTCATGGCCCGCGACCAGATCTTGGCGCGGCACCCCTCCGGGGGGATCGCGGTGGTCGATTCGCTGTCCAACTGCATGGAGGAGGGGTTCGCCGTGCTCGCCGCCGCGCGCGTGGCGGATGCGGGTGGCACCCTCGAGGAAGCGGTGGCCGCAGCGCAGGAGACCACTTCGCGCACGAGGTGGCTGTTCGCCCCTGCATCGCTGGAGTACCTGCGGATGGGCGGCCGGATCGGCAACGCGCGGGCTCTACTCGGGACCTTGTTGCAGGTGCGTCCGATACTCACCGTCATCGACGGCGTGACGTCGACCGTGCGCTCGGTCCGCACGCAGCGCCGCGCCATCGAGACGATAGCCGATATGGTCGCCTCCGACGCCGAGGCCCACGGCCTCGCGGACATCGTCGTCCACCACATCCTCGCCGCTCCCGAGGCGGAGGTTCTGGCCAAACTGCTGGGCGAGCGTATCGGGCGCAGACCTCGCATCCAGCAGATCGGCCCCGCCATCGGACTGCACGTGGGCCCGGGGACGATGGGTGTCGTCTACGAGACACGCGAGGACCTGCACAAGAACTCGTCGCGGTAGACCGGGCCGCTGTCACACCCCTGCGATACGATGGGCCTGCTCGACGTCACGCACATCCTTGCGAGGGGCCCCGGATGCGACCTGTGAGATTCATCCACGCCGCCGACCTGCACCTCGACGCTCCGTTCGCGGGCGTCGATGCGTCGGATCCGCGCGTCCGTGCGGCGCTCGTCGCTTCCACTCTCGAGGCGTTCGAGCGCATCGCCACGCTGTGCATCGAAGAAGCCGTCGACTTCCTGCTCATCGCCGGTGACGTCTACGACAACAGCCGCAGCATGGCCGCGCAGCTCTTCTTCCAGAGGCAGGCCGTCCGCCTGTCGGAGGCGGGCGTGCCGGTGTTCATCGCTCGGGGCAACCACGATCCCGCGGACGGCTGGTCGGCCGGACTGGCGCTGCCGCCTTCCGTGCACTACTTCTCAACTCGCGACGTCGAGGCGATCCCCGTGGAGCGCGACGGCGAGCTCCTGTGCACGCTGTACGGCCGCGGCTACGAGCGCGCTGCCGAGACCCGCGATCTCGCGAAGGGTTTCGCCCGAGCGGACACAGGCGGCGTGGCCATCGGTGTCCTGCATACGAACGTCGGCGGGCGTGAAGGCGTCGCCAACTATGCGCCGGCTTCGATGGAGGATCTGCGAGCCGCGCGCATGGACTACTGGGCGCTCGGTCACATCCACAAGCCCGAGGTGCTCTCGGAAACGCCGGCGATCGTGTATGCCGGGTGTCCTCAGGGCCGCAGCCCCAAAGAGGACGGCGTCCGCGGGTGCTACCTGGTGGAGATCGCAGGTGGGCATGCCGAGATGCGCTTCATGCCCACCGCATCGATCGTGTGGGAACGGCTCGCCCTCGATGTGTCCTCCGCCTCCGGGCTGGACGATATCCGCGAGGCCATGCGTGGTGCGTGCGACGGCGCTCGATCGAGGGCCGAGGACAGGCCCGCGATAGTCCGCCTCGACCTCACCGGTCGCACCGAAGCGCACGCGCCGCTCGTGCGCGGCACGGTGCTCGAGGACCTCGTGCGCGACCTGCGCGACGAGCAACTCGCCGCGGCGCCTTGGGTCTGGGTGGACCGTGTGCGCGACCGGACCTCGGCCGCGCTGGACATCGCCGCACTCCGTGACGCCCAGGACTTCGCCGGCGACCTCGTACGGCTCACGGACGAACTCCTCACGGATCCCTCCCTCATGGAGCGGCTCGTCGCAGAGGCTCTGGGCCCGATCGAGGGTTCCTTGGGCGCGCTCGACCCGGCGGACATGAGCGTGTCGGGGCTGGTGGAACGAGCACGCGACGTGTGCCTCGACAGATTGGAGGGCGAGCTGTGATGAGACTCGTCCGCGTCGAGGCGGGAAGGTTCGGCAAGATCGACGGCCGCATGCTCGGGGACCTTGCGCCGGGCCTCACCGTGGTGCACGGCCCGAACGAGGCCGGCAAGAGTTCGCTCATGGCGCTCGTCCGCCACGTGCTCTACGGATTTCCCACGCGGGCGGACGCCAAGGAGGCCCCGTACCTCTCGGAGGCGGGCGCTCGCGAGGGCAGACTCGTCTTCGCTGACGACGACGGCGAGTGGGTCGTCGAGCGCCGCGAGGGCGTGCACGGCGGGCCCGTCACCGTACGGACGTTGAGCGGTCGCCAGCGCGACGGCCTCGTCGGAGAGCTCACGGCCGGCGTCAGCCGGCTCGCGTACCGGGTCGTGTTCGGTTTCGGTCTCGCAGAGATGCAGCAGATCGAGGAACTCAAGGGCAAGGACGACGACCTCATCGCACGTTTGTACGCTGCGGGAGCCGGGCTCACGGTGAGCCCGATCGATGTTCGCAGCAAGCTGGAAGCCGCGATGGACGCGTTGTGGGCGAAGCGCGCCTCCACTCCGGCGCTCAACCGAGCGAAGGCGCGGCGCGAGGAGCTGCGAGTCCAGATCCGGACACTCGAGGCCGAGACTGAGACGCTGCGCATCGACGGCTCCCGTCTCGAGGAACTCGAGCGCGCCGTGGAGGCCGCCCGCGCGCGGCGCAACGATACCCAGGTGACCGCCGAGCGCGGATCGCGCGCCGTTGCGGACGCGGCGCGCCTCACGAGCGAGGCCACGTTGCTGACGCAGGACGCGGAGCGGATCGAGACCGAGGCCTCAGCTGCGCGTGAGAAGGCCGCCACTGCGGGAGCGGACGAGGCCGCGTTGGCCGCGGCCGACATCGTCGATGCCCTGTTCGCGGAGCTCTCGGGCTTCCGGGAGCGCATGGCGTCGCTCTCCTCTGGCCAGTCCAAGACAGCCGCCGTCGACGTTCGGCTGCGTGCGGCTTTGGACGATACCGGTTGGAGCGAGGCGTCGGCGCTGGCCGCCGCCGCCGACGCCGGAGTCGCCGCCGAGATCGACGTCCACCGAGAGGCCCTCACCAAAGCACGGACCAGGGTCGAGGCCGCGGTGGAAGCGCGGGAGCGCCTTCGTGCCGAGGATCCGACCGGTGCCTCCAGCGCCGCAGGCCGCAACCGCCCGTGGGCCATACCCGGGTTCGCGGTCGCCGGGCTCGGTGTCGCCGGCCTCGTCGCCGGTCTGGTTCTGGGGCAGACCGTACTGGCGGTCTTCGCCGGCCTCCTCGCGGCTGTCGGCGTCGTCCTCTCGCTCATCACGAGTGTGGCGACCGGACTCGCGACGGGCGCCCCGGCATCCCGGATGCCCGCGGTGGACGGCGAACTCGCCGCCGCCGAAGCCGGGTTGGCGTCCGCTGTGGGCGCTTGGTCTGAATGGGTTCGCGCGCGCGGACTCGGCGACGGCTCGGAGGAGCCGCGTGCGATCGACCTGAGGTACCAGGCCGCACGCGAGGTTCGCAAGGCGGACGGGGAGAGGTCGGCCCTGCATGCCGAGGTCGGAGCCGACCGTGACAGCGCGGAGGCCTATGCGCAGCGTGTGGCCGCAGTCGCCGGTCCGCTTCTTGGCGAGCCCGCGACCGAGACGCGCCTGGACCGGATACCGGAACTCATGACAAGGGCGGCGGCCAAGGTCGCGGACGCACGGGCGGCGGCGGCCGTGCGAATGGACGCGCTGGCCACGGCGGAGCGTCTATCGCTGACCGCGGCAGATGACCGCGGCAGGGCGGGTGCCGCCAGCGAGGCCGCGAGCACCGCCCTGCGCGCGCTGGGCGTGACAGATGGGGACATCGAGGCCGCACGCATGCTCGAGACGGAGGCGCGCGGCTGTGCGCGCGACGCCTCCGACGAGTTCGACCGCTTGTCCCGGGAGGCCACCGAGCTGCGCACCTCCCTCGGGGCGGAGCACCGCGAGAGCGCTCTGTCCGAGTTGCGCCTCGAGGAGGAGACGGTCGGTGAGCGGATCGCTGACGGCGTGCGCGATTACGCTGTTCTGGCGGTCGCCGCCAGACTCCTGTCGCTTGCCCAGGAGCGCTACGAGCGCGATCGGCAGCCCGAGGTCGTGAAGCGTGCCGAAGCGGCGTTCGCGGAGATGACGAACGGACGCTACGAGCGCATCGCGGTGCCGCTCGGCAAGGACGCCATCGAGGTCTTCGACGCTTCTTCGGCGGCGACCTCGCCGGGCAAGTTGTCGCGGGGAACCGCCGAACAGCTCTATCTGGCGCTGCGCCTCGGCCTCATCGAGCAACTTGGCGACGCGGGGCGCGGCCTGCCCGTGCTGATGGACGACATCCTCGTCGACTTCAGCCCGGACCGGCTCGAGCCGGCCGCCGCCGCGATCGCGGACCTCGCGACGCGCCGGCAAGTGGTGTTCCTCACCTGCCATCCCGCGACGGCGGACCTGCTGTGCCGCCTGTCGCCGGGTGCGGTCAGGCTGGAGCTCGAGCGCCCACGCTGATGCGGTCGGTCAGGCGGTCGCGCGTGCGCTGGTGAGGATCCCGGGCGCGGGAGCCGGCCGGTCCTGGAGGGCCAGCGCGTCGTATTCGCAAGCGGAGCGACACACGCCGCAGCCGTAGCACTTCTCGGCATCGACGATCGCCCGCTTGTGGCCCGGACCGATCGCGATCGCCTCGAACGGGCAGCGTTCGACACACTCGGCGCACCCCGTGCACGCGTCGAGGTCCGCGTGCGCGATGTGGTGGCCCTTGAACATGATCGGCGTCTCGTGCTCCACCGTGATGCGCATCGCCATGCAGCCCGCCTCGAGGCTGCAGTTGCAGATCGCGCCGACGAACGGAGTCACGAAGGTCCACACGGAGTGCATGAGCCCTTCGTCCTCGGCCCGCCGCAACAGGGCGAGCGCCTCCGCTTTCGTCAGCCGCTGGAACTTCGTCGTGTCCGGTCCCACCTCGTAGTCTTTGAACGCTTCGTCGAGATAGCGGTCGATCGGCTTCGTCGTGATGGCGAGACAGTAGCCCTCGTCCTTGGAGCCGGACTCGTAGCGGCATGGGCAGGGGATGCGCACAACGGATGTGGCGAGGTCGAAGATCTGCTCGCACTCCTCGATGGGGACCGGCTGGCCGAAGTGCGAGACCTTCATGTTCCGGGTGGCGATGCTGCGGCCAAGATCGCGCAGCGGGGCGGGCAACCGCTCCAGACGCTTCAGGTTGGTCAGCGCGAACTCGCGGTTCTTCCCGAAGTCCTGGACGAAGTCGACGAGGTAGTCACGGCGCTTCAGGTCGCTGTCGAGGTCGTATGCGTAGGTGCTCGCCTCGAGGTACCACGCCTTGCCGTCGCCGTGCTGCACGCAGAACTGGCACATCGTGGAGCAACCTTCCGTCGGGTACCTGATGCCTTCACTTCGCGGGGATGACGACGCGGCGGAAGACCTCGCCGTATTCGATACCCACCTCGGGGTACGAGGCCTTCGAGCCGTACGTGATCGTTCGTCCGCCCACCAGCGAGCCGAACCAGTTACTCAGCGGCCCGACGACCGGCGTGAGGTCGTGATAACTGGTGAGGATCGCGAACGCCCGGGCCTTCTCATCTTTGACCGACGCGTAGTCGATGATCGTGTCGGGTGCGCTCGTGTGCATCAGGAGCAGTTCCACTCCGCCGACCGCCTCCGCGGCTGCGGCGGTGACGCGCCCTGCGGCCTCGTGGTCGACGTGGTGGTAGCCTGCGGCCTCCTTGGCCACATCGAACGTGATGATCCGCGCGGGTCGAGCCGCGGCGATCGCGCTCGCGACCTCCGATGGGAACGCGGTCGCCTGCCCGAGCCCGCCGTCGGGATGCTGAAGGAAGATGACCTCCGAGTAGCCGAGGACGGCGCCGCCCTCGCGCTGCAGGCGTTCGCGGACCGCTCCGAGGCCCGGCACGAGCCCGCCGTCGCCGCGCTCGCCGGACGTCCCGACGACGAGGACGACGCGTCCGCGTTGGGCGAGCAGAGCCGCCGTGCCGCCGGCCCACCACTCGATGTCATCGGGATGCGCGACCACGATCAGTGTCGTCGCATCGTGAGAGGCGAGGACCGCTTCTCCGGCGGCCTTGGCGGCGGCCGGGTCCGCGACGCGCGCCGGAGCGACCGCGCGAGGCGTGAGCAGTCGAAGGCCCACCACCGCGACCACCGCGATAGTGAGGATCCACAGGACGATATACAGGACGCGCCGCCTTCTTCGCATGGTCGAGAGTCTATACCCGGGGCGGAAGGGCGTGGGGCGCTGCGGGCACGGCGCGGCTATGCGGGCTTGGTCCGGCCCAGAAGCAGGTCGAGTTTCGCCCGCGCCGCCGCGAGATTCGACAGTCCCTCGTCGACGCGGGTCGCGGCGGTCAGTGTGGCGGAGGCTTGGTCGCTGGCCGCCGCATCGAGAGCGTCCGCGATGCCCGCTGCGATCTGCGACCCGCCCGTGAGGATCAGGTCGCGGATCTCAAGGGCATCCGGGCTGGTGGCCGCTAGATCGTTCGTCGAATCGACGAGATCCCGGAGTGCGGCGGCCCGCGCGCGATAGGCGCCGATGTCGATCGCCGACGTCGCCGTCTCGGAGGTGAACTGGGTCGCGATGGGACGCGCGGCGTTCTCGATCTCGAGGAGGCGGGCGTCCAGGGCCCTCAGCTGAGCCGGGTCGGCCGGAGTGGCCAGCGGGCGGTTCAGCGCGCCGTACAGCAGCCAACCGCCGAGTCCCACCACCAGCACGAAGACGACAAGGACCGCGGTGAGGACGGGGGCAGGAGGACCGCTTCTGACCGGCGCAGCTGCAGCACCCGGCACCGCCGCGGGACGGGCCGGCACAGCGGCCGCCGAACTCCTCTTCGCGCTGATCTTTGTCATCGCTCCCGGTTCCTGGACCCGGCGCCACCGTCCCTGGGAACATACACCACAGCGGGACGGTGAGACGGCGTCCCGCCCGCACACGACAGCGACCACGATGAACGGGAGCCGCAGCATGCCAGCGATCAAGGTGTTCGCACTCTCCACCTGCCCGTACTGCCACCAGGCGCGCAAGTTCCTCGACGATAGCGGCGTGGCTTACGACGTCCTCGAGGTCGACAAGCTCACCGGGCAGGAGCGCACCGACGCGATCGAAGAGGTCAAGCGCCTCTCGGGCGGTACGTCGTTCCCGGTCATCGTCGCCGGAGACGACGTCGTCGTCGGCTTCGACAAGGCGGGCATCTCCCGTTTGGCTGGACTGTGACCGTGGGCGAACCGGAACCGGTCCGCCGCCGCTTCGGGCCGGACGTGACGATCGGCGACCTGAAGACGTTCATGACGCCGTACGTCGAGCGGCTCGGCTACAAGTTCAACACCGATGAAGCGTTCGTCACGGAGACGCTCGAGGCGGAGATCGGGATCCTCGACGAGACCGGCGATATCTACTGCCCGTGTCGCCTCCGCACCGGTGATCCGAAGCAGGATGCAGCGATCGTGTGTCCCTGCATCGCGGTCAATGTCGAGCAGTTCGCAGCGATGCGGAAGTGCTGGTGCGGGCTCTTCATCCGCACCGACATCGAGGACGGGTCGAGCCTCCACGGCGTCGTCGAGGCACCCGAGGGCCCGGTCGACGTTCGCGTTGCGGCCGAGAGCGACATGCGCGACGGCGAGGTCCGCCATCTGAAACTCGGGAAGCGCGACATTGCGCTCGCACGTGTGGGCGGCCGCTTCTTCGCGCTGTCGAACGTATGCCGTCACGCCTTCGCGCCGCTGGCGGACGGTTACCTCGACGGCTACGCGTTGATGTGTCCGTGGCACGGCTGGCGATACGACGTGCGCGACGGCACGACCGATCACCCGAACGCCGACGTGAAGACGTACGCGGTGGCCGTTCGCGGCGGCGAGGTGTTCGTGACGCTGGGATAGAGCGTCCGGGCGGCTCGGCGAGCGCGCACCTAGCACGTGCGATCGCCCGGCCCGCGCCGACATCGCGTCACGACTCGTCGAGCGGGGGCCTCTCACCGTGACGGCCGAGGCCGCGGCGATCGTGACGGCGTCGGTGGCGCCTTTGGTTGAACACGATGAAGACCGCAGCCGAGACGCCCACGAAGGCGATCCACTGTGCGGACGGGGTGAGCCCCGCGGCATCCATGGCCGCTGCGACACCAGCACCGAGTGCGAAGGGCGCCGAGGCGCGGTCGCGCATGACCGCGCTGACGAGAGCGATCGCGACCGCCGCTATGAGCCACCCCCAGAACCACAGGTTCACGCTGCAACCCCTTCTTCCGACCGATGCAGCGTACCGTATCGCACCGTGCAACTGCGAATCGCATGAAGCGCATGCTAATAGTGCGTGAATCCGGTGCCACGCGAGGGTAGACTCCTGCCATGGCCGGCGTGCGCGGCCCCGAAGCGGCACCACGGAGGTCCACCCATGAGCACACCCATTCCGAACGTTCTCGACACCATCGGCGGCACGCATCTCGTCCGCCTCGACCATCTTGGCGAGGGCCTGCCGGGCCGGATCTACATCAAGCTCGAGTCGCGCAACCCGGGCGGCTCCGTCAAGGACCGCATCGGCAAGGCGATGATCGACGACGCCGAGCAGCGTGGCCTCATCACGCGCGGGAAGTCGGTGATCGTCGAGCCCACCAGCGGCAACACCGGTATCGCCTTGGCGCTCGTCGGCGCCACGCGCGGGTACCGGGTCATCCTGACGATGCCCGAGTCGATGTCGGTGGAGCGTCGCAAGCTTCTCGCGGCGTTCGGGGCGGAGCTCGTGCTGACCGACAGGGCGCTCGGCATGAAGGGCGCGGTCGCGAAGGCCGACGAGATTGCGGCGACGATCCCGGACGCCTTTGTGCCCGGGCAGTTCGACAACCCGGCGAACCCGGCGGTCCACTTCGCGACGACGGGCCCGGAGATCCATGCCGCGCTGGGCGACGAGCAGCTCTTCGCGTTCGTCGCGGGAGTGGGGACCGGCGGGACGATCAGCGGCGGCGGCCGATTCCTGAAAGAGATCCGGCCCGGCGCGCTCGCCATCGCCGTCGAGCCAGCCGAGTCTCCGATCATCGGCCAGGCTTTGGCGGGTGAGCCCCTCACCCCGGGGCCCCACGGGATCCAGGGCATCGGTGCGAACTTCATCCCGAAGACGCTCGATCTCTCCGTACTCGACGGCGTCGAGCGCGTCGACGCGCCCACCGCCATCGCGGCAGCGCGGCGCCTGGCCGCTGAGGAGGGCATCTTCGTCGGCATCTCGTCCGGCGCGAACCTTGTGGCCGCACTCCGGCTGGCCGCGCGTCCCGAGGCGGCCGGCAAGGCGATCGTGACCGTCGCGCCGTCCACCGGCGAGCGCTACCTCTCGACGCCGCTGTGGGAAGGCTACGGGCAATGAGGGTCTCCCAGCGGCTGGACTACGCGCTTCGCGGGCTCGTGGCGCTGGCGCAGCGCCCCCCCGGCACGGCTGTGGCCGCCGGCGAGCTCGCGGACTCCCTGTCGCTGCCGCGCCGGTTCCTCGAGCAGCAGTTCACCGCGCTGGCCCAAGGGGGTCTGCTCGATTGCCGCCGGGGCGCTGGCGGAGGCTGCACGCTGGCTCGGCCCGCAGGCTCGGTCTCGGTGGCGGATGTCGTCCAGGCGCTCGAGGGTTCGGCCATGGACGTCCCGCGCACGAGTGGCACCGTCGTTTCCGACATGTGGGCGGACGTCGCCCGTTCGCTCGACGGCCTGCTCGCTTCCGTCACTTTGGCGGACCTCGCGTCCCGTCAGGACCGCCTCGACGCGAGCCGGGAAGCGATCTACTACATATAGACGGCGATCCGCGATGTCCGCGGGGACGAAACATGCAGGAAATGCGTGGTTTCGGCGGGGGCGAACCCCACCTCATCCGTGTTGTTTGCGCATGTACCGCTCTGTTACACTCTCGTAATCCTGAGGCCGGGAGTATTCAGGGAGAGTCACGCATACCCCGGCCAGATGATCAGGCAGTCGAGTCGGAGGAAAGGGATGACAATGGGCAAGGCTAGGAAGTATATGGCCATCGTGGCCCTCCTCGCCGCTGTGGCGCTGGTCGTCACAGGTTGCGGCGGGAGTGGTTCTTCAGCAGGTGGCGGCGCCACGGGCGCCGTCAAGGTCACCATCGGTATCGGCGCTCCGCTGACCGACGGTGCAGTCGCTCTTGGTAAGGGCATGGTCCGTGGTGCGAACCTCGCCATCACGCAGGCCAACGCTTCGCAGGAAGTCAAGGATCTCGGCCTGACGATCGCCAGCGTTGAGGGCGACGACAAGGGCGATCCGACCACCGGCGGCAACGTCGCGACCCAGTTCGCGTCGAACCCGACCCTCGTCGGCGTCATGGGTCACCTGAACTCCGGCGTCACCCGCGTCGCGGTCAAGATCTACAACCAGGCCAACATCGTGCAGGTCTCGCCGGCCAACACCGCCGTCGACCTCACCCAGATGGGCATGACGAACTACTTCCGCGTCTGCGCCAACGACGCGGTCCAGGGCCCGGCCGGCGCGGACTACGCGTTCAAGACCGGTGGCTTCAAGAAGGCTTTCGTGGTCGACGACTCGACCCCGTACGGCGTCGGCCTTGCCGACGAGTGGGGCAAGCAGTTCGCCGCTGACGGCGGCGCGGTTGCCGGTCGCGAGAAGACCTCCGACAAGGACACCGACTTCAAGTCCCTCGTCACCAAGATCAAGGCCGCCGGCATCGATATCGTCTACTACGGCGGTATCTACAACTCCGGCGCTCTGCTCTCCAAGCAGCTCAAGGAGGGTGGCGTGAACGTCCCGCTCATGGGCGGCGACGGTCTGTTCGACCCCGAGTACATCAAGCTCGCCGGTGCCGCGATCGCCAAGGGCGACCTCGCGACGTCCGTCGGCCTCCCCACCGCTCAGATGCCCAAGGGCCAGGACTTTATCGCCGCCTACAAGGCCGCGTACCCCAGCGATGAGATCGCCGCGTACGACGCGTACTCCTTCGACGCCGCCAACGCGATCATCAAGGCCATCGTCTCGGTCGCCAAGTCCATGGGTGCGGACAAGGTCACGACCACCGAGGGCAAGAAGGCCATCATCGCCGCTGTGGCGAAGACCAACTTCGAGGGCGTTTCCGGCACCGTTTCCTTCGATGCCCACGGCGACACCACGAACAAGGCGATCACCGTCTACACCGTCGGTGCCGATGGCGCTTGGGCTCCCGTCTCCAAGTAGGGATCCGCTGTACAGCACGAATCCACCCTGCCTAGTCAGGGTATGAGCAAGGTCCGGGCGGACGCGCAAAGCGTCCGCCCGGGCCGCTGCCCACATCGTGCGACCCGCCGGGTCCCGCCACTTCGCCGTCGCGCGGCCCCCAGTCGACCGGGAGCGTTCACCTTGAGTTACCTCCTCTCACAGCTCATCAACGGAATCACCTTGGGTGGGCTGTATGCGCTCGTCGCACTCGGCTACACCCTCGTCTACGGCATCCTGCTGATGATCAACTTCGCGCACAGCGAGTTGTTCATGGCCGGCGGTTACGTCGGTCTCGGCGTCTTGAAGGTCCTGTCCGACGGCGCCGTCGCCACCGGACCGCTCGCGTTCATGAAGCCGGCCCAGACGTTCTTCAACAGCGGCATGCTCGGCTTCGTGGCCCTCATGGCCGCCACGTTCCTCATCTCGGCGGTGATCGTCGGCCTCCTTGGTGTGCTCATCGAGCGGTTCGCGTACCGCCCGCTGCGGCATGCACCGCGCCTCGCACCGCTGATCTCCGCCATCGGCGTCTCGATCTTCCTGCAGAACGCCGTCCTCCTGTGGGTCAGCAGCAAGCAGCTTCCGTACTCGCGGGCCGACGGCACCGCTTTCGTCACGTCGCACACGCTGCTCAAGTTCGGCGGGGTGGAGATCACCACCATGCAGGTGTTCATCGTGGTGACGTCGCTGCTCCTGCTCCTCTTCCTTGACACCTTCGTCGCCCGCACGCGCATCGGTCGTGCGATGCGAGCGACTTCCCAGGACCGTGAGGCAGCCGGCCTCATGGGTGTCGACATCAACAGCGTCATCGCGCTGGCCTTCTTCATCGGCCCTGCCCTCGGTGCTGTCGCCGGCGTCTTCAACGGCATGTACTACGGCTCGGTGAAGTACAACATGGGCTTCATCCCGGGCATCAAGTCGTTCACCGCAGCGGTCGTCGGCGGTATCGGCAACCTGCGCGGCGCGATGCTGGGAGGCTTCCTCCTCGGCATCGTCGAGTCCTTGGCGGGCGGTTTCCTTGAGACCGGTTACAAGGACGTCATCGCGTTCATCGTGCTCGTTCTTGTCCTGATCTTCCGACCGGGCGGTCTGCTCGGCGAAGCCGTCGCGGAGAAGGTGTAGTCATGGCTGACACGAAAGCAGCGGCCGTGATGCCGACGCCGACTCGCAAGAAGCTTCCGCCGAAGACGATCGTGGCGTATTCGATCCTGGCGGCGGTGCTCGTGCTCGTCCCCGTCCTCGTGCAGTCCGCGACCGGCTGGGAGTTCATCGTCCGCATCTTCGTCATCGTGGGCATCTGGGTGCTGCTGGCCTTGGGCCTCAACATCGTCGTCGGGTATGCGGGACTGCTCGACCTCGGCTACATCGCGTTCTACGCGATGGGCGGGTACGCGGGCGTGATCATCGGCCAGGCGGTATCGCACTGGACCGGTGGAGCGACCTACTTCCTGATGTTGATACCGGCGGCGCTCGCAGGAGCGCTCACCGGCGTCGCACTCGGCTTCCCGGTCCTGCGCCTGCGCGGCGACTACCTCGCCATCGTGACGTTGGGCTTCGGGGAGATCGTTCGCATCTGTCTGAACAACAACCTGTTCGGGCTCTCCAACGGCGCCTCGGGCCTGCCGTACGGCAACCAGGTCATGGCGCTTCCGTTCGGCGCCCAGTGGCTCCAGGACAACATCCGGTTCCAGACGCCGCTCGGGTTCTTCCAGTTCGGCCCGAACATGTACTGGTACGTCATCGTGGTCATGCTCGTCCTCGGCGCGATCTTCGTGATCCGCCGCCTCGACGACTCGCGGCTGGGACGCGCGTGGGTCGCGATGCGCGAGAACGAGGTCGCTGCCGAAGCGTGCGGCATCAACATCCGCACCCAGAAGCTGTGGGCGTTCTCGCTGGGCGCGCTGTCCGGCGGTATCGCAGGCGTCACCTTCGCCTACGTGCAGCAGTTCATCAGCCCTGAATCGTTCACGTTCATGGAGTCCGTGTTCGTCGTCTGCATCATCGTCATCGGCGGCATGGGGTCGATCAAGGGCGTCATCGCGGGCGCGCTGCTCATCAAGGGCGTGCCGGACCTCATCCAGGGCCTCGCGGTCGCCGGTGTCCTGAAGATGCCCGCCGAGATGCAGTCCCTCATGTCGAACTACCGCTTCCTCGTCTTCGGCCTTCTCATGGTCGTGATGATGGCGGTCCGGCCCCAGGGCATCATCCCAAGCTCGCGTAGGGCCAGGGAGCTCCTGCCGGAGGACGGTCGCATCCTGGCCGAGGAAGACATGCAGGAATGGGATGTAGAGAACCGGGCCAATACCGAACCCGACGATGTGTAGAGGGGAGCGAAGACATGTCCGTACTCTCAGCTGAGAAAGTCACGATGATGTTCGGAGGCCTGCGCGCCCTCGGCGACATCGACCTGCACATCGAAGAGGGCGAGATCGTCGCCCTCATCGGCCCGAACGGTGCCGGCAAGACGACGTTCTTCAACATCATGACCGGCATCTACCAGGCGACCGAGGGCAAGCTGTCGTTCGACGGCACCGATGTCGCAGGCCATAAGCCGCACGAGATCTGCGCGATGGGCGTGGCCCGTACGTTCCAGAACATCCGGCTGTTCGCCAACATGACGACGCTCGAGAACGTCATGGTCGGCCGTCACAGCCGCAGTCAGGCGGGCCCGCTGCAGGCCATCCTGCGCACGAAGAAGTTCAAGGCCGAGGAGCAGCGGACCGAGGACGAGGCGCTCAAGTACCTGCGCTTCGTCGGGCTGGCCGACAAGGCCAACGAGCTTGCGGTGAACCTGCCCTACGGCCAGCAGCGCCGTCTCGAGATCGCGCGAGCTCTGGCGACCGAGCCCAAGCTGCTGCTGCTCGACGAGCCTGCTGCAGGCATGAACCCGCAGGAGTCCGCCGACCTGACCCGACTCATCGGACGCATCCGTGAGAGCGGCGTCACCGTGTTCCTCATCGAGCACGACATGAAGGTCGTCATGGACATTGCTGACCGCATCTACGTGCTCGACTTCGGCGAGAAGATCGCCGAGGGCCTGCCGGCGGAGATCCAGAAGGACCCGAAGGTCATCGAGGCGTACCTGGGCAAGGGCGCCGAGGCCATGTTGGCCCAGGCGTGAGGTGGAACAGATGAGCGACACCACAAGCACAACCGCCATGGTCGCCCCGGTCACCGGATCGGGCGCGCTCGTGCTGCAGTTGAAGAACGTGCACACGTTCTACGGCGCGATCGAGGCGCTCAAGGGCATCTCGGTCGACGTCCGTGAAGGCGAGATCGTCACCCTCATCGGGGCGAACGGCGCCGGCAAGTCGACGACGCTCAAGACGATCTCCGGGTTGCTGGCGCCCAAGGTCGGCGAGATCACGTTCATGGGTGAGAAGATCTCCGGCATGAAGGTCCACGACGTCGCCGCCAAGCGCGTCGTCCAGGTCCCCGAAGGCCGCCGCATCTTCCCGCGGATGACGGTCGAGGAGAACCTCGGGATGGGCGCGTTCCTGCGCACGAAGGACCCCGAGGGCGTGAAGTCCACACTGGAGCTCGTCTACGAGCTGTTCCCGCGCCTGAGGGAGCGTCGCGCGCAGAAGGGCGGCACGCTCTCCGGCGGCGAGCAGCAGATGCTCGCGATGGGCCGCGGCATGATGGCGGACCCGAAGCTGCTGATGCTCGACGAGCCCTCCATGGGCCTCGCCCCTGTCGTCGTCGAAACGATCTTCGAGACGATCGAGACGCTCAACAAGGCCGGTATCACGATCCTGCTCGTCGAGCAGAACGCGGCGATGGCACTCGCGATCGCCGATCGTGGCTACGTGCTCGAGACCGGCAGCGTCGTGCTGCAGGGCCCGGGCAAGGAGCTCCTGCACGACGAGAAGGTCCGCAAGACGTATCTCGGCGAGGCGTAGGAAGACAGAACGACTCGCGTAACCGAGAACGGGCCGGTCCACGTGGACCGGCCCGTTTCTCGTATGCTTCCGAAACAGCCCTCGGCGATGCGGGCCGCTGCACGACCTAGTGCCGCATCCGCAGCATCTGCACCGTGCGCTTCCACGCGAGCCGGAAGCTGCCGACCTGCACCCAGTACATGATGTACGTGACGCGCTTCATGACGATCGCCGGCCAGCCCCAGATGTTCATGTGGAACATCCAGCCGACGCCCCATCCGGGTCCGACACTGACGAACTCGCCGTGCATGTTCGGGACGAAGGGGCGAGTGGGCCCACCCCGCACTTCGCGCAGCACCGCGTCGGCGGCGTGCTCGGCCTCGCGGATCGCGAACTGGGCGAGCATCGGCAGGACGCGCGCGCTCGAAGGGTCGCGGAAAGCCGCAACGTCACCGACCACGTAGATCGCGTCGTGCCCCTGCGCCTTCAGGTTCTCGTCGCAGACGAGGCGTCCCGAGTTGTCGGAAACCAGCCCCCACTGCACGGCGTCGGGGTCGGCATGGGCACCGCCGCACCACACCAGCACCGGCGACGGCACCGCCACGTCACCTTCGAGGTAGGCGGTCGTCGCGTCGACGCTCTGGAGGTTCCGTCCGAGAAGGACGTGGACTCCCATCTTCTCGAGACGCTGGCGTGCGCGGACGCGCTGGATCTCCGGGAGGTCGTAGAGGATGTCCGGTCGTCCCTCGATCAATGTGACGGTGAGCTCCGCCGGGTCGTGGCCCGCGCGCGCGATCATTCGCGGAAGCCGCTTCGCGATCGTTCCGACGATCTCGACGCCGGTGGCGCCGCCGCCGACGACGGTGACCGCCAGCGCACAGGCGCGCTCGGCGGCGTCGCAGATCGTCACCGCGTGTCGGAACTGCTCCTCGATGGAGCGCTGCAGGGCGAGCGCGTCGTCCACCGACCACATCGTGATCGCCCGCTCGCGCAGGCCCGGGACCGGAGGTACGAAGGGGATCGCGCCGGTGGCCAGGACGAGCCGCCAGTAGGGGATGCGGACGACGGGGCCCCCGCGCGGCCCGGCCTCGACGCACTGCTCGGCGGTGCAGACGTTCTCGAGACGGTCGTGCACCACCTTGATCGGAAGTCCGCGGAGCACGTCCGCGTACCAGAGTTCCGCGAATTGGGGGCGGGGGGTGCCCGCCGCAACCAGGTCGAGCTCGGACAGCGCCTGCTGGTACGGGCGTGGGTCGACGAGCACGATCTCGATGCCGTCGCCGGCGCGCGCCCGATGCGCGAGCGTGACCGCGACGGTGAGGCCCGCGTACCCCCCGCCGACGATCACGACCCGGCGAGGGTGCGCCGGATCCAGCGTCCGGGGGTCGACTGCCTGCATGGGTGGCGCTCCTTCGCGGCTGCCTCGTCTTCAGGTCTCTCAATCTTCGGGCCGCACAGGCCGCAGGTCAAACCGGGCAGATCGCCGTGCCGGACGCCCGCGACGCGCTACCCTGTGACGCATGAGTGGACTCCTCGACATCGCGCGGGACACGACGCGGCGGCACGGACTGTTCGCGGCGGGCGCTCCTGTCGTGCTGATGGTCTCGGGCGGCGCGGACTCCGTCGCACTGCTCCGCGCGGCCGCCGCCGGCGCGTTCGGCGACATCACGCCGTCGGTACTGCACATCGACCACATGTTGCGCGGGGCCGCATCCGACGGTGACGCCGCCTTCGTCGAGGCGCTGTGCGACGAGTTGGCGGTGTGCTGCAGCCGCGTCTCGATCGATGTCGCAGCCTATGCCGACCAGCACGGGCTGAATCTGGAGGACGCCGGGCGCCGCGTCAGGTACCGGGAAGCGGACCTCGAACTCGATGCCCGCTGCGCCGGGGCCGGCGTGTCACCTGAGATCGGCCGCATCGCCACCGCCCACACGCTGGACGACCGGGCGGAGACGACTCTCATGCGCCTCGCGCAGGGCGCCGGCGCCGGGGGCCTCGTGTCGCCCCGCTACCGGCGCGGCCGGGTGGTGCGTCCGCTGCTCGACTGCACGCGCGTGGACGTGGTGTCCTATCTCCAGGGGCTCGGCCAGCCGTGGCGCGAGGACGCGACGAACCTCGACACCGCACGGTTGCGCGCCCGCGTCCGTGCGGAGCTCATGCCGCTGTTGCGCGGTATCAACCCCCGCTTCGACGAAGCGATCGCGCGCACCCTGACGCTTCTGGGGGACGAGGACGCGCTGCTCGACGATCTCGCGCGAGAGGCTGCGCGCACCGGTGCTCGCTGGTCGGGCGACGAGCTCTCTTTGGACAGAGGACCTCTCGCCGCCCTTCCGCGCGCGCTGCAACGCCGGGTCGTGCGCGGCGCGCTCCGCGGCGCGTTCCCGGAGGCGTCGCGCATCGAATTCGACCACGTCGAGGCGGTCTGCGACGGCCTGGCGCCGGGACCGTTCGCCAGAGACCTCCCCGACGGGCTGCGGGCGTTCGCCGAGTACGGTAGACTCATCATTTCCCGGGAAGCGGAGTCGGCAGGGCGCGTCGCGTCCGTCGAGCTCCCGGTCCCGGGATCGGTCGACTTCGATGGGATCGGGCGGCTCACCGCTCATGCGGGCGGCGATGAGGCCCCGTCCCACGACCCTTCGACCGCGCTCGTCGACGCCGAAGCGCTGACCGGTCCGCTCACGGTCGGTCCTGTCGGCCCCGGCGACCGGATGCGCCCGTTCGGGATGCAGGGGACCCGCAAGGTCTCCGACATCCTCATCGACGCGAAGGTGCCGGCTCGGGTGCGTTCGCAGGTCCCCGTCGTCCGGGACGGAGAGCGTATCGTGTGGCTCGCCGGTGTGAAGAGCAGTGAAGACTACCGCGTCGGCCCGCGGACATCGCGGACGGTGCGCCTGATGTGGGAGCCAACGAACCCGGAAGGGACGATCACGTGATCCACCCCGATATCGAGTCCATCATCGTCTCGGAGGATGAGATCCGGCAGCGCATCGCCGAGCTTGGCGCGGAGATCAGCCGCGACTACGCCGGCGAGCGCATCCTGCTCGTGGCGGTGCTGCGCGGCGCCGCACTGTTCATGGCCGACCTCGCTCGCCAGATCACCGTGCCGGTGGAGATCGACTTCATGGCGGTCTCGAGCTACGGCTCGTCCACGAAGTCATCCGGCGTGGTCCGGATACTGAAGGACCTCGACGAGCAGATCGAGGGCCGCCACGTTCTGGTGATCGAGGACATCCTCGACACAGGCCTCACCCTCAAGTACCTGCTCAAGAACCTGGCGAGCCGCAAGCCAGCCAGCCTCGAGGTGGTCACGCTGCTGAGCAAAGAAGGCAAGCAGCGGGTACCCATCTCATGCAAGTACATCGGCTTCTCCGTCCCCGATGAGTTCGTCGTGGGCTTTGGACTGGATTTCGCAGAGCGCTACCGCAACCTGCCCTACATCGGCGTGCTGCGTCCGTCGGCCTACCAGGACTGACGGCCGCACTCGGACACGACGCGCCGAGAAGGAGGTCTTCCCTTTTGAACCGCAACATCCGAACGATCGCTCTCTACCTCGTCGTCCTCGCGGGGATCGCGTACGTGATCTCGACGTTCACGAGTTCCACGGCCGCTCCCGACGTGCTGACCACCGGCCAGTTCTATGAGGCCGTGACCTCGGGCCGTGTTGTGAAGGCGACGGTCCTCGCCGGCGATCAGGCCATCGAGGGCACGTATCACAAGGCCCTCGCGGGCGGTCAGGTCGCCACAGCCACGACCGATTTCACCGCGACCTACATCGGCGACAACGCGATCGCCGACCTCATCGCGAAGAACCCCAAGATCTTCGACGTGAACGCGCAGAAGCCCAACGAGTGGCTGGCCATCGCGATACAGATCCTGCCGATCCTGCTGATCGTCGGGGTGATGTTCTTCTTCATGAACTCGATGCAGGGCGGCAACAGCAGGGTCATGTCGTTCGGCAAGGCCAAGGCCAAGCGCATGACCCGAGACCAGCCGCGCATCACGTTCAAGGACGTCGCCGGTGTGGACGAGGCGGTCGAGGAGCTGCAGGAGATCAAGGAGTTCCTCGAGAACCCCGGCAAGTTCCAGGCGCTCGGCGCGAAGATCCCGAAGGGGGTGCTGCTCGTCGGCCCTCCGGGCACCGGCAAGACGTTGCTCGCGCGCGCCGTCGCCGGCGAAGCGGGCGTTCCGTTCTTCTCGATCTCGGGCTCGGACTTCGTCGAGATGTTCGTCGGCGTGGGCGCCAGCCGCGTGCGCGACCTGTTCGAGCAGGCGAAGGCGGCGTCCCCGTGCATCGTGTTCGTGGACGAGATCGACGCCGTGGGGCGCCAGCGTGGCGCCGGTCTTGGCGGCGGCCATGACGAGCGCGAGCAGACGCTGAACCAGTTGCTCGTCGAGATGGACGGGTTCGACATCAAGGACAACGTGATCCTGATCGCCGCCACCAACCGTCCGGACATCCTCGACCCGGCGCTCCTGCGCCCGGGCAGGTTCGACCGCCAGGTGGTGGTGGACCGTCCGGACCTCAAGGGCCGTATCGGGATCCTGAAGGTCCACATCAAGGGCAAGCCGATCAATCCGGACATCGAGATAGAGACGCTCGCGCGGCGCACCCCCGGGTTCACCGGCGCCGACCTCGCCAACCTCGTCAACGAAGCGGCGCTGCTGTCCGCGCGTCACGGGCGCAAGCAGGTCGAGATGGTGGAGCTCGAGGAGGCGATCGACCGCGTCGTGGCCGGTCCCGAGCGCCGCAGCCGCCTGATCTCGGACGACGAGAAGCGCGTCATCGCGTACCACGAGTCGGGCCACGCGATCGTCGGCCACATCCTGCCGAAATCGGACCAGATCCATAAGGTGACGATCATCCCGCGCGGCCGCAGCCTTGGCAGCACGTGGCACCTCCCTGAAGAGGAGAAGTTCCTCGGATCCAAGAAGGAGATGCTCGACGACCTGGCATCGCTTCTCGGCGGACGCGTGGCCGAGGAGATCGCGATCGGCGACGTGACCACCGGCGCCAGCAGCGACATCGAGCGGGCCACCAAGCTCGCGAAGGCGATGGTCACGCAGTACGGCATGTCCGACAAGCTCGGGCCGATGACCCTGGGCGAGCCGCAGCACGAGGTGTTCCTGGGCCGCGACTTCGCGGCGACACCCGACTACTCCCAGGAGATCGCCTTCGAGATCGACAAGGAGGTCCGGCGCCTGATCGACGGCGCCTTCGACCGCGCCAAGGAGATCATCGAGACGCACCGCCCCCAGCTCGACACGATGGCGCAGGCGCTGATCGATCGCGAGACGCTGGACAAGGACGAGCTCGAGGCGATCTTCACCGACACGTGGGCCGAGTACCTCGCCAAGGAGGAGGCCGACCGCGCTGCTGCCGCTGCTCAGGCGGAGGCCGAGGCCGCGAAGCCGAAGAAGCCGCGTCGCAAGACGGCGGGCGTGACCGAGGTCGCCTCGCCGACGGAGACGCCGCAGGGCGGGGAGCCCATCACCGACATGTAGATCGCTGTCCCGCGCCGCATCAGCGGCCCGCGGCCGGCACGAAGACCGCGTGAAGAGGCCCCGGGAGACCGGGGCCTTTCTCTTTGGGCATACATGGAATCAGCGTTAGGAGTAGAGTCATGCGCGGAGGGACCGGGTCGCGGGGGCGACGCGGTAGCTTGACCGCGGGGAGGCGGGATGGCGGACGACACGGCCTTGGGGATCCAAGAGCCGCTCGCGCAGGCGCGCGAGTCGGCGGGATTGCGTGAGCCCGCACTCGAACGCGCACCGGTCGCCGAGCGCGAGCGGACCCCATCGCCCAGACCGCTCTTCGGTTCCTGGCGTCCCTGGGACCGCTCGGTGCGTCGTCAGGAACGGTTGATCGACTCACTGAACGAGGTCGCCGAGGCGATCTCGTCCACGAAGACGATCCCCGAGATCCTCAACACCGTCGTCGACGAGACCAAGCGTCTTATCGAGACCGACAAGGCGGTTCTCTGTCTGTTCAATGACCTCGGCAGCGAATTCACGATCGACGACGGTGCCGTGTTCGTACGTGGGCGGCGCGACCAGTATCCCGAGGAGTGGTGGCGGGAGCGCATCGGAGACGTCGCGCGTTCCGCCGCGGAGCAGCGCAGCCCTGTGGCGGCGATCGCCGACTCCACGTGGGTCATGACGGTGCCGGTCAAGACCAAGGGACGCGCGATCGGCGTGCTCACCGTCATGAATCCGAGTTCGCGGCGGTTCAGCCATGATCAGGTTGCGTTGCTGGCCATCCTCGGCGCGCTGGCGGGTTCCGCTATCGAGAACTCGCGGCTCAACGCGCAGGCGCACTATGCGTTGCTCTCCGATGACCGGGGCCGCATCGCCAAAGAGATGCACGACGGCCTGTCCCAGTCGCTGTTCAGCGTGTCGCTGGAACTCGACGTATGCAGAAAGCGCATCGCGACGCACCCCGCGGAGGTCGAGCGCCGTCTCGGACACATGCAGACCGTGCTCGTCCGCAGCTTGAGCGAACTCCGCCGCTACATCTACGACCTTCGCCCCGTCAGCCTCAACACGTTGGGTCTCGTCGGCGCCATCAGCCAGCGCGCCACCGAGATCGGCGAGGCGCGTGGCCTGTCGGTCCGCGTCTACACCGAGGGACGCGAGCGGCCGCTCCCGCCGGGCGTGGAGGCCAGCCTGTATCGCGTCGTGCAAGAGGCGGTCTCGAACGTGGCAAAGCACGCGAAGGCGCACCGGGTGGTCGTGATGCTCCAGTACGGCACGTCGGAGGCACGTCTGGTCGTCGATGATGATGGACACGGGTTCGACGTGGGGTCGGCGGTCGCGCGGTGCGCGAACGACGAGTGCATCGGCCTGCGGAGCATGCGTGAGCGTGTGGAGTCCCAGGGAGGCCTGCTCACCGTGAGCAGCAGTGACCGGGGAACGACCGTGGAGGCGACGGTACCGTGCTGACAGACGGGCAGGCCATGCGGGTGCTCCTGGCGGACGATCACGAACTGGTGCGCGTCGCGCTGCGGGCCGTGCTCGAGGAGGCGGGGATCGACGTCGTCGGTGAGGCGGCCGGGGGCGTCGAGGCGATCGAACTGGCGGAGTCGCTGGCGCCGGACGTGCTCGTGCTCGATATGCGCATGCCGGATATGAGCGGCGTTGAGGTGTGTCGGCACCTCAGCGGGACCGCGCCGGACCTGCGGATCGTGGTGCTCTCGAGTTTTTCGGACGACGAGGACGTCTTCGGGGCCCTGTCCGCAGGGGCGGCCAGCTACATGATGAAAGACGTCGCGCCCGAGGCGCTGGTCGCGGCAATACGCGGCGTTGCGAGCGGGCAGACGGTTCTGGATGGAGGTGTGGCCCAGCGGGTGCTCGATGGTCCGCGCCACGCCGTGGAGACTCCCCGCGGCACGTTGTCCCCGCGGGAGCACGAGGTTCTGGAGCTCATGGCTCAAGGACTGACGAACCGCGAGATCGCGGCGAGGCTGTGGATCAGCGATCCCACCGTGAAGACGCACGTCAGTCACGTCCTGGCCAAACTCGGTCAGCCCGACCGCACGCAGGCGATCATCCACGCCATGGCCAAGGGGCTGGTGTCGGCTCCGTCTCGCGAGGGGTAGCCGCGCACGTCCCGCGCCGGGGGACACATCGACCGTCGGCCTCCGGATACGCGCCCCCGCGCGTGTGAGTCATACCAGGGGATGAGCCGTATTCACCCCCTGAATCAACCGCGAGGCGGTCGCGAAGCGCGCGCCAAGGGAGAATCATACAAGGGCACGCGAAGCGTTTCGCAGCGCGCCGGCACGGGGGTGGCGGCGCGAGCTGTACCGCCTGGAGGGTGAGCAGGATGCTTCGTCGCTCTATGTTGGATGGGGGCCGGCACGGTGGCGACGCCGGAGCCGCGGCGGTCGAGTTCGCACTCGTCGCATCGCTGCTCGTCGCCCTGCTATTCGGCATCATCCAGTTCAGCTACACCTTCTTCGAGTACAACGAGGTCGTCACCGCCGCGCGCGAGGGCGCTCGTGCGGCGTCGATCGGCAAGAACGACGCCGAGGTCCGTCAGCGCACCATCAACGCTTCCCCCGGGCTGATCCCGGCCTCCCTGACGGTGACCATCGTGAAGTCGACGGATTCCGCCAGGGTGACGGTGTCATACCCGCGAACCGCACTGATCCCGTTGCCGATGTTCGTGCTGCCGGATGCGATCACGGCGGCAGCCGAGATGAAGATGGAGTAACTGCGCCGTCACCGTGCGCGCCCCCGCGGGGGGCACGTTGTCGATGCGCCAGTCAGGGGGAATCGCGATGAAGAGACCGGTTGATGCCCCGCGTGAGACGCGTGAGTGCAGACTTACGGCGGGAAGCCCGTGGGGGTCCACCGACTCGGGTGCCGTGGCCGTCACCGTCGCCCTCACGCTCGTGGTTCTGCTCGGGATCGCGGCACTCGCCGTCGACGTCGGCTACTACCTGGTGAGACGCGCGCAGACACAGACCGCGGCCGACGCCGCCGCGCTCGCCGCTGCCTCTCGACTCCCCGACGACATGCCCGGCGCGCGGGTCGCCGCCGGGGACTACGTGACGCGCAACCTCCCCGAGGCGACGACCGACTTCGAAGACGGTGGGGCGAGCGATCCGGGGAAGGCGACGGTGACCGTCAGCCTTCAGGTGCCGACATTCTTCGCCCGGGTGTTCGGAGTGCGATCCGTCACGGCGGTCGCGCGAGCGGTCGCCCAAGCCAACATCACCTCGAACAGGAGGCCGTTGGAGGTCATCGTCGTCCAGGACGCCTCCGGCTCCTTCATCGAGGAGTGGGCGCAGGCCACAAGCGCAGATCAGGCGCTCATGAGCCTTATCAACCAGGTCTCCATCCAAGGCGACAAGGTCGGTTTCGTGGCCTTCAGCGAGGGCCTGAAGAGCACCACCTACCTTGGGGACAACCGGGCGCTCGGCGACCCGCGCAAGGTGAATGCAGTCGGCGACACGGATTCGCACCACGGTGCCGTGAAGCAACTCCGACTCTCTCTCACGGCGCTCAACTACGCCAACCCAGCAGTGCTCCCTGCGGCGGTAACCACGGCATACCAGATCGCCGGGAAGGACTTCGCGGGGGGCAACACCTATCCCGAATCGGGTATCGACTGGGCGGTCAGCCAGCTCTCGGCATCAGGGTCCAGCGGGTCGGACAAGGTGATCGTGTTCGTCAGCGACGGCATGCCGAACCCGTCCTCGCACCGCAGTCTCACCAACGACGCCGCGCGGCGCGCGGGGGCCGCGGGCATCCGGATCGACAGCGTCACGCTCACCAACGAGCCCACCGGGGGCCAGTACGGCACGGCCGGCGCGGACTTCAAGTTCAACCAGGACCTGGTGCAGGTCTACAACAACGGATCGGACGGGAAGAACCTCGGCGGCGTGGCGCTGCAAACCAGCGATCCCGCGCAGCTGCGTGACCTCCTCCTCAAGATCGGCAAGATCGAGCTGCGTCGCTCCGTCCTGGTCGACTAGATCCGCGTGTCAGGCCAGCCAAAGGCCGGTCGTCATACCAGAGGATGAGGCCGAGAATCGTCCCGGCGTCAGCCCACAGGTGCATGCGAGGGCGTGTACCGTTGGATCCACAAACGGGGACTTGCGAGCTTCGACCGCACGGGAGGACGGTGTCGCCGCGAACGCTCTTGGGGGGCGGCGCGCCACGGGGGAACCCCGGAGGGGGGTGAATCGAATGCTTCGTCTGATGACTCAGCTCCACATGTGGAGTGCCAGCGACGAGGGCGCGACCGCCGTCGAGTACGGGATCATGGTCGCTCTCATCGCCGTCGCGATCATTGGTGCCGTGACACTGCTTGGCGGGAACCTCTCCAATCTGTTCAACACTGTCGCAAACAGCGCGCCTCTGAAGTAACGGCGTGGTGCGGGCGAGCAAGGAGGGGTCCGATGTCCAAGGTCTGGATGCGTTTGCGTCCGGCGTCGCGGGGCGACGAGGGCGCGACCGCCGTCGAGTACGGGATCCTCGTGGCGCTCATCGCCGTGGCGATCATCGGCGCGGTCGGGGCGCTCGGACAGAACCTCGCCGCCACGCTCACCAAAGTCGCCGGCATGCTGCCCTAGCATTCCGGGTGCGGACCGCGGCGGGGCGTCCGTCTTCCGGGCGCCCCGCCGGTTCCGCCGGGGGCGTTGAATGAGGAGAGCACGAGAGGGGGGCCGGATGAAGTCCAAGGTGGTGCTGGTCGTCATAGCGGTGGTGCTCGGGGGCATCGCCGCTTTCGGTACGTACAGGTACCTCGCGGGCGTGCAGTTGCAGGCGGAAGCCGGTAGCGTCATGACCGATGTCCTGGTCGCGACGCAAGATGTCCCACGCGGTGCTGACGCCAATACCTTGTTGTCGTCCGGCCTGGTCGAGATGATGAAGGTCCCGCAGCGCTATGTGCCGAAGGGCGCGGTCTCGTCACTTCGGGCGCTGACGGACATGGTGCTCGCGGTGCCGGTGACCAAAGGTGAATTGATCACGTCGGCGCGCTTCCAGTACCCGAGTGATGCGGGCCTCGCCTTCGCCGTCCCCAAGGACTTCGTTGCTGTGACCGTGCCGGTCAACGAGTCCCGCGGCCTGGCGCAGCTGCTGAAGGCCGGCGATCGCGTTGCCGTGCTCGGTACCCTGCCGGGAAAGTCGGCCGGCGACGAGCGCACCAGGATCGTGCTCGGCGGCGTGCGTGTGCTCGCCGTCGACCGCAACACCGGGGCAGGCGCCGCAGAAGAGGGATCATCGGCCGGGATCGGGACTTCCGCCCAGACTTCCGGCCAGGAGACGGTGACGCTCGCGGTCTCACCCGCGGACGCCGAGAAGCTCGTGTTCGTGGCTGAGACGGGTGGCGTGTGGCTCGCGCTGCTGTCCACGACGGCCTCGTCCGCACAGCCCGGCTCGGGACAGACCGCCGCCACGGTGATGAAGTAGGTGGTGGGCGTGCCACTCGTCATCATCGCCGGGTCGGAGGGCGACACCGGACAGCAGCTGGCTGCGGAGCTGGGCCTGGACCCATCCCTTCAGATCCAGATGGCCGAGTCGCTGGAGGACGCCCGCGACACGATCGACGCCTCCAGCCCGACCGTGGTCGTCGTGTGCCCGCCCATCGAACCCGTGGAGGGCGTCGCCCTTGCGACGCTGATGCAGCGTCGCGATTCGGACACGGTGGTCGTGCTCGTGGCGGAGGATCCGGATGCGGCGCTGCTGCGGGCTGCGCTCAAAGCGGGCGTCCGCGACGTGTTCATGCCTGCCGACGGAGTCGCGACCATGGCGGAGTCTGTCATCGCGGCCTCCGCTGCGATCTCGCGGAGGCGGGAGCCGCAGGGGAATCGTGTAGAGACGCCCGCGGAGCCGCCACATTCGGCGACGGTCATCACCGTCTTCTCCACGAAGGGGGGCGTGGGCAAGAGCGTGCTGTCCACCAACATCGCCGCCGCCCTCGCGCACGACCTCGGCAAGAAGACGGTCCTGCTCGATCTCGATCTCGAGTTCGGCGACGTCTCGGTGATGCTGCAACTTCCCCCGGAACGCACCATCTACGACGCCGCTCAGGCGTTCGACCGCCTCGATCCACAGATGCTCGCCGGCTTCCTGGTCAAGCACTCGTCGGGGCTCTCCGCGCTTCTCGCGCCGGTGCGCCCCGAGGAGGCGGAGTCGGTGACGATGAACCGCGTCGCGCAGATCATCACGATGCTCAAGACGATGGCCGACTACGTCGTCATCGACACGCCGGCATCGCTCTCCGATGTGGTGCTCACGGCGCTCGAGCACAGCGACGTCGTTCTCGCAGTCGCCACGCTCGACATCCCGAGTGTGAAGAACACAAAGGTCTCGCTCGCGAAGCTCCACCAACTCGGGCTGGACGGCTCGGTGCGGCTCGTGCTCAACCGTGCTGACAGCAAGGTGTGGCTCGAGCCTCACGAGATCGAGAAGGCCATGGCCGACCGACTCGTGGCTCGCATCCCGTCCGATCGCATCGTGCCCCGGTCCGTCAACCGAGGCGTGCCCGTCGTGCTCGACGCGCCGCGCTCCGGCGTGGCGCGCGCCATCGTCGGTCTCGTTCGCGAAGTCGCTTCCGCGTAGCCGATCGCTCAAGGGGGTCGTCCGCCATGTCGCTTCGAGAGAGATTGGCCGCGAGCTCCGCCACTGTGGCGGGCCAGGCCCCGGGCGCTCAGCTGCCGCCCGCTGACCGCGACACGAGCGAGATCAAGCGCCGCATGCACTACGTGCTGGTCGAGACGATCGGCCCGCAGTTGTCACTGCTCGATGGTGACGAGAAGGCCATGCGCCGCGAGATCGAATTGCGGCTTCGCACGCTGCTCGCCGACGAGTCCACGCCGCTGTCGGCCGCCGATCGCCAGGAGATCGTCACCGACGTTATCGACAACATCGTCGGCTACGGCCCGATCGAGGTCTTCCTGCACGACCCGGAAGTCACCGAGATCATGGTGAACAACCCTGAGACGATCTACGTCGAGCGTGGCGGCCGCATCTACCCCGCCGACCGCTCGTTCCTGGACGAGGCGCACCTGCGTCGCATCATCGACAAGATCGTCGGCCAGGTCGGCCGGCGCGTGGACGAGTCCGTTCCGATGGTCGATGCGCGTCTGCCAGACGGGTCACGCGTCAACGCCATCGTGCACCCGCTCGCGATCAACGGTCCGATGCTCACGATCCGCAAGTTCAGCAAGGACCCGTTGACCGTCAACGACCTGATCTCGTTCGGAACGCTGGATGAGAAGGTCGCGATGCTTCTCGACGCGGCGGTACGCGGGCGCCTGAACATCCTGATCTCCGGCGGCACGGGTTCGGGCAAGACCACGCTGCTCAACGTAGTCTCCGGCTTCGTGCCCTCAGACGAGCGCGTCGTCACGATCGAGGACGCCGCCGAATTGCAGTTGAACCAGGACCATGTGCTGCGGCTCGAGTCGCGCCCGTCCAACATCGAGGGCAAAGGCGAGATCACCATCCGCGACCTCGTCCGCAACTCTCTGCGCATGCGCCCCGACCGCATCATCGTCGGTGAGGTCCGCGGTTCCGAGGCGCTGGACATGCTGCAGGCGATGAACACGGGCCACGACGGCTCGCTCTCCACGATCCACGCGAACTCTCCGCGGGACGCGCTGGCGCGCCTCGAGACGATGGTGCTCATGAGCGGTTTCGAACTGCCCGTGCGCGCGATCCGTGAGCAGACCTCGTCCGCGATCGACTTGATGGTCCACCTCTCCCGCCTGAGGGACGGCACGCGCAGGATCACGCACGTGTCGGAGGTGCAGGGGATGGAAGGGGACACGATCGTGCTCGAGGACGTCTTCGCCTTCGATTTCGGAATGGGTGTGGACGAGGGCGGCCGCTCTCGCGGGCGCATCAAGTCGACCGGCGTACGGCCGAAGTGTTCCCACCGGCTGGAGGATGCCGGGATCCAGCTGCCTGGCGAGATGTTCGCCTACGAAGCTCCGGCGCGGAGCTGAGCGACATGTTGCTTCCTCGCGAACACCCCTTCTTCCGAGCGCCGGACCGCGTGCGGACGCACGCCCGCATCTGGCGAGGTGTGGCGGCGTGCGTCGTGCTCGTCGCAGCGCTCTCGTTCGCAGGCGTCGCGCCCGCTCACGGAGCCCTTGCGGGGGACGGGACGATCGCTCTGCAATCGACCAGCTTGGCGAAGTGGCCTCAGGTCACGCTCCACCTCGTGATGCCGGTCGACATGCTTTCGTCGGCGCTGGCCTCGAAGGACTTCACCGTCCGCGAGAACGGCGTGGTCGTGGGCGGGGTGACGGCGCATCCGCTGGCGACTTCTCGCAGGCCGCTGGATGTGGTTCTCGTCATCGACACGAGCGGCAGTATGGAGGGCACCCCCATCGCCGACGCGAAGGCCGCGGCCAAGGCGTTCGCTGGGTCCCTGGAAGCAAGCGACCGGGTCGCGCTCATCAACTTCGCGGGGGCACCTGGCGTGGCCTCCACGTTCACCAGTGACGCCCGCGCTCTGGACTCCGCGATCGACGGCCTTGCGGCGGGCGGATCCACGGCGCTCTACGATGCGGTGGTTCTCGCAGCGCGGTCGTTCGGGAGTGAGGCTGACCGCGAGAAGGTCGTGGTGTTGTTGTCCGACGGCGGCGACAGCGCGAGCGGCAACACGCTGAGTTCGGCAACACAGGCGGTGAGCGGTGCCGACGCGCACGTGTACGCTGTCGCGATCGCGTCGCTCGGCGCCGATTCAGCGGCGTTGCGGTCGCTGGCCCGCTCGGGGACACTCATCGAGGTGGGTGACAGCGGCGGACTGGCGAAGGTCTTCGCCGATATCGCGAAGCAGATCACCCGCCCCTACGAGGTGACCTTCCAGAGCCTGAGGCCGCCCGCGCACGACCTTGAGATCGACCTCACCGTCACGGGGCGGGATCGTCGCGCGACGCTCGCGACCGTGATCGGCAACCCCGACGCCGACCAGGCGGTCGCGGCCGTGAGCGCGGCCGCCGCGCTCCCCTGGGGCGGTTGGCCGCTCCTGATCGGACTCGCGGTGTTCGCGGCGGCCGGCGCGCTTGCGGCATTCGTGCTGTTCGCGATGAGGCCCAAGGCCAATGCGCTGGAACACCTCGAGTATTACGAGCAGAGCAGGGCAGGAACCACGAATCCCACGGACCGCGAGTATGTCGATCCGGACGGAGCGCGGGGCCGCCTGCTCGCCGTGGCGGCGACGGTCGCCTCCAAAGGCGGCTTCGACGCGACGATCCGCGGAGCGCTGGAGCGCGCCGGACTTCCGCTGCGCCCCGCCGAGTATATGGCGCTCCACGCAGGGCTCGTGTTGGTGGCGGGTCTGCTCACGCAACTGTTCACTCACCAGTGGATCGCCACGCTCTTCGTCGTCTTCCTCGTCTCGCTCGGCCCGGTCCTTCTCCTTGAGAACCGTGCCACGCGACGGACGGAAGCGTTCCAGTCTCAGCTTCCCGACGTGCTGAACCTGCTCGCGGGTTCGTTGCGGGCCGGGTGGGGTCTCATGCAGGCCGCGGGCATCGTGGCGAAGGAGATCGGTGCGCCCGCGGGGCCGGAGTTCGAGCGCGTCGTCACCGAGGCCCGGCTGGGGCTCTCGCTTGAAGAGGCGCTATCCAAGATGGCTGATCGCGTCCGAAGTGAGGACTTCAAGTGGGCCGTGACAGCGATCAACATCCAGCGCGAGGTGGGCGGGAACCTGGCGGAAGTCCTCGATCTGGTAGCCGAGACCATCCGTGAGAGAACGGCTCTGAGGCGTCAGGTGCGCTCGCTCACCTCCGAGGGGCGGTTGTCCGCGATCATCCTGTGCGTACTGCCCTTCCTGGAGGGCGCCGCGATCTGGCTCGTCGACCGCGAGTACTTCGTGATCCTGCTCTCGGCGCCCGTTGGCCGATATGCCGCCGCAGGTGCGGTCGCGATGCTCGTCGTGGGCATGGTCTGGCTTCGCGGCATCGTCAACGTGGAGGTGTGACGCGATGGACACCCTGATCTCGCTGCTCGTCTTCGCCTCGGTGGCGCTGCTCGCCGCGGTGCTCCTGCTGCTGCTGTTCTCGGAAGAGCGTCAGGTGACCCGCGCGCTGCGCACGATCACCGAGTGGGAGTCCAACCAGATATCGGTTGCGGAGCCCCAACTGCAGCCGTTCCGCACGCGTGTCATGGGGCCGTCGTTGGCGTCTGCCGCCTCGATCATCCGGCGCCTTGTGCCGGCGAACGCGCGCGCTGCCACTCAGCACCGCCTCGAACTCGCCGGGGAACCGGGAGGCCTGACACCGGAAGGAGTGACCGCGCTGCGCCTCGTCGTCGGGCTCGTGTGCCTGTCCGTCGCAGCCGTCGGCTTCGCCATCTCGCGCAGCGGAGTGACCTCGATATCGATCCTCATGACGGCCGGAGCAGCGGCGCTCGGGGCGCTGGCGCCCGGCATCTGGTTGTCCCAGGTCATCGCACAGCGGAAAGCGCGCATCCAGCTCGCGCTGCCCGACATGCTCGACATGTTGACGATCAGCGTGCAGGCCGGTCTTGGTTTCGACATGGCCTTGGGGAAGCTGGTGCGCAATACGAGTGGTCCTCTGGCACGCGAGTTCGCCCGGATGCTTCGCGAGGTACAGGCGGGGGTCTCCCGGCGCGACGCGTTCCGGCACATGGGCGAGCGGACCGAGGTTCCCGAACTGGATGCGTTCATCGTCGCAATGGTACAGGCCGACGTCTTCGGCGTATCCATCAGCGGGATCCTGCGCTCTCAGGCGTCGGAGCTGCGCAAGAAGCGACGGGCTCGGGCGGAGGAGAAGGCGCAGAAGGCCCCGGTCCAGATGGTGTTCCCGACGATCCTGTGCATACTGCCGGCCACCATGCTGGTCATCCTCGGCCCCGCCGTGATCTCCATCGGACGCACCTTCGGGATGATCAAGTAGCTGCGCGGCATCTTCGCGCCCCGCCTTTGCGGCATACTTGGCTCGCACGGAGAGACGGCTTATGGCGCGCGATCCAACGGCGAGGCGGATGCACATGGACAAGGCGAAGATCGAGGCCGGCGTCAGGCTCATCCTCGAAGGCGTCGGCGAGGACCTCACGCGCGAAGGGCTGCTCGGCACGCCCGAGCGCGTCGCCAAGATGTACGAGGAGATCTTCGCGGGGCTCGATGCGGACGCGGGCGAGCACTTCTGCGTGACGTTCGACGAAGGCCACCAGGAGATGGTGCTCGTCCGCGACATCCCGCTGTACTCGGTGTGCGAACACCACCTGCTCCCGTTCGTGGGCCGCGCCCACGTCGCGTACATCCCCGGGGCGAACGGCCGCATCTGCGGACTCTCGAAGCTCGCACGCGTGGTTGACGTGTTCGCCAAGCGCCCGCAGGTCCAGGAGCGGCTCACCTCGCAGGTGGCCGACACGATCGTGCAGCATCTCGCGCCGCAGGGCGTGATCGTGGTCATCGAGGCGGAGCACCTGTGCATGTCGATGCGCGGGGTCCAGAAGCCGGGCGCCATCACCACGACCTCCGCGGTCCGCGGGATATTCCGCACGCAGGCGGCCACGCGCGCCGAGGCGATGTCGCTCATCAAGGGCGGGAGCCGCTAGTGCAGCGGCAGTCGGCGGAGCAGCCGCTCCTGTGGCGCTGCGGACCGTTCGCACTCGACCTGTCGCGCGCGGCGGTCATGGGCATCCTGAATGTCACGCCCGACTCGTTCTCCGATGGCGGCGCGCACTGTGACGTGGATGACGCGGTCGCGGCCGGGGTTCGCATGGCTGCCGATGGCGCCGCGATCATCGACGTGGGCGGGGAGTCGACGCGACCGGGTTCGGACGCGGTTGCGCTCGACGTGGAATTCGCACGCGTCGTTCCCGTGGTGGCCGCACTCGCCGGACGAGGGCTGTGCGTCTCGGTCGACACGCGGCACGCGGCGGTGGCTGAGGGAGCGCTCGCAGCTGGGGCGGCGATCGTCAACGACGTCTCCGGGTTCCGCGATCCCGACATGGTGCGGCTCGCCGCGCGGACGGACGCCGGACTCGTCGTCATGCACATGCTGGGCGAGCCGAAGACCATGCAGACCGAGCCGGTGTACGACGACGTGGTCGCAGAGGTCAGCGCGTACCTCGCCGGGCAGGCGGCGGCGTTGCGCGCCGCGGGCGTAGAGGCCGAGCGCATCGTCCTCGACCCGGGCATCGGCTTCGGCAAGACCACCGCGCACAACCTCGAGCTGCTGCGGAGTTTGGACGTGTTGACCGCGCTCGGGTACCCGGTGCTCGTCGGCGCATCGCGCAAGAGGTTCATCGGTGAGATCACGGGTGTCACCGAGCCGCGCGACCGCATGGCCGGGAGCGTTGCCGTGGCACTCGATGCGGTCCTCAGAGGCGCGCGGGTGGTACGGGTCCACGACGTAGCCGAGACGGTCCAGGCGCTGGCGCTGCAGGAAGCGATCGAGGGGGAGGGGCGGGCGCGATGAACGACGAGGACGGTTTCTGGTCGGGTGGACCTGAGCATGCAGCGGCCGACGGCGGGGCAGAGGCACCGGCCGACGACAGCGCGTCCGGCGACGAGGCACGTACCGGCACATCGCCGCTTGAACATGTGACGCCCGCAGCCGGCTCCGCCCTCGTCGGCTTCATGACCGGCGGCCTCCCCGGACTCCTGGAAGCACTCGATGCCCGGGAGGGCGCCTCGTTCGAGGACGACGTCGAAGATCCGGAGGCGCTGCGGCGCGCTGAGGCGGCGGTCATGGGTCACGAGCGCGCCGAGACAGAGGACAGGAAGCCGATCGACGAGCCGTGGACTGTCGTGGCGACCCAGGAGTCGCCCGGGGACACGCTGGGGCTCGAGGATGTCGTCCGGGCCTTGGAGTCGGAGGGCGTGGACTGCGGGTGGGAGCCGTACGACCCCCGCGATACGGTCAACTTCCTGCCGCCGAATGCGGGACTGACTTCACGGAAGCTCTTCGCGGTCACGGTGCCGGAGTCGCAGGGGCCCAAGGCGCGCGACGTCCTGTACGGGACTCCGCCTGCCGGCGTGACCTACGCGTGGTCGGCTCCGGGCGCCAGTGCCGAGGTCCGAGCGGCGATCTCCCAGGCGGGTGGAGCCGGCTTCCATCCCGCGCAGGTCCCGAGCCCCGTCACGTCCGCCGATCCCGGTCTGTCCGACAACCGGCGCCTCGAGCACTTGGCCGGCGGCGGCACGCCTGCCGGCGTCGCGGTGGCCGGCATCGCGGTCGTGCTCGTGGCGATCATGGCTGCTGCGTTCCTGCTCCTGAGGGGCTGAACGGCCGCATGACGCGCGTCTACATCGGTCTCGGAGCCAACCTTGGGGACCGGCTCGCCTCCCTTGCTCGCGCCCTGGATGCGCTCGATGCCACTCCGGGGGTGCACGTGGCCACGGTGTCATCCGCCTACGAGACCGAACCGTGGGGCATCACGGACCAGCCCCCCTTCGCGAACGCGGTCGCGGCCCTGGATGTGGACCTGTCTGCCGCGGGCTTGCTCGCTGCTTTGAAAGCGCTCGAGGCTGAGGCCGGTCGCATCGTCGGGCCGCGAAACGGGCCGCGCCCGCTGGACCTCGACATCCTGAGCTTCGGCGACGAATGGATCGATGAACCGGAGCTGACCGTCCCGCACCCGCGGATGCTCGAGCGTGACTTCGTCGTCACGCCTCTGCTCGAGATCGCGCCCGACGCAGTGCTCCCTGACGGCCGGCGCGTCGCCGATGCCGACCCGAGTGAGGGTCGCGTGACGGGTGTGCTGACGAACGACCTTCGAGGTCATGGAGTGTCGGCCGATCCGACGGGACCACCGGTCGCCTGAGGCGCGATGAACGGCGGCTCCCGGCCGCCCGGCGCGCTCATGCTCCGTGCCCGGTGCTATACTTCGCGGCGTTCGCAGCCCCGTGTGTCACGAGAGGAACCCGCGCCATGCAATGCGCGAAATGCGGCGCCGACCTGCAGCCCGGCGCCACCGTGTGCCCGTCGTGCGAGACGCGCGTCGTCCCCACCCGGAAGTCGGTCGCGGCCCCGCGCAAGCGCGCCTCCGCCCCCGCCGCGCCGGCAGCGTCGCCGGCCGTCCCGGCGGTGCCAGCGGCTTCAGCGCAGCGGCCCACTTCTGCAGGCCGTCCCGCGTGGCAGGTGCCGGCGCTGCTCGCCGTCGTCGCAGTGGTCGTCGCGGTCAGCGGCTGGGTCGTCTTCTCCGTCTTCAACACCGGCGCCAACACGCCGGAGGGAGCGGCGCTGCGCGTCATGCAGGCGTACGCGGTCTACGACGCCCGCGGCATGCTGAACAACATGACCCACGCCAGCCTCACCGCGACCGACCAGGCCACGTTCGAGAAGCAGGCGGCCGACACCAAGGTCGCCAACAAGGGCGTCGATCTGCTGAAAGACATCGCCGTGACGAAGGTGACGGTCGATCCGAAGAACCCGAACGTCGCGACGGTTCAGCTCACCGAGTCGATCCTGGACGCCAAGACCGGGAAGTACGCCCTGCGCAACGAGACGCTCTCGTTGGTCAAGCAGGACGGGAAATGGCTCGTGAAGCTGTTCTAGCGCAGCCGTGCGGGAGCGCAGAATCGATCTGTCACGTCGAAGGGCCCCGCAGCGGGGCCCTTCGTGTACAGGGGGCTCCAAGGCAACGGCGAGCAGGGAATCGGCCTCGGGAGTCGAATCTCAACCGAAAGCGCCGGTCACGCGATGCATGAAGACGAGGGGGTGAGCGCACGTGTATGCGGATAGCGTACTCGTTGCCGCCCTGGCGTGCGTCACGGGCGTGCTCTTCGTGCTCGCGCTCTACGGGGTCGTGGCGCTGCTGGCGCCCAAGCGCCCAAACCCGCTGAAGAACGCCACCTACGAGTGCGGACACGAGCCGGTGGGTGTCCCTCGCGCTCCGTTCCGCGTGCAGTACTACGCCATTGCGATCGTCTTCCTCATCTTCGACGTCGAGACCGCGTTCCTGTACCCGTGGGGCCTCGTGCTCCGGCAGATCGGATGGGCCGGATACGGGGAGATGGCGATCTTCGTCGCGATACTCGTCGTGGGACTCGTGTACGCGTGGCGCAAGGGGGTGCTCAGGTGGGTGTAGTCGACGACGCCGAGCAGCCCGGGTTCATCACCACCACGCTCGACAAGCTCCTGCGGTGGGGGCGCAGCCGCAGCATGTGGCCGGTCAACGCCGGCATCGCCTGCTGCTCACTCGAGATGATGACCACCGGCGCCGCCCGCTACGACTTCGACCGGTTCGGCATCATGTTCCGGTCCTCGCCGCGCCAGGCGGACGTGATGATCGTGCCTGGGCCGATCACGAAGAAGATGGCCCCGATCGTCCAGCGCGTCTACAACCAGATGGCGGAGCCCCGATGGGTCATCGCCATGGGCAGCTGCGCGATATCGGGAGGCACCTTCGTCGACTCCTACAACGTGCTCCCGGGCGCGGAGACGATCCTGCCGGTCGACATCTACATCCCCGGGTGCCCGCCGCGGCCCGAAGCGCTGCTGTACGGGTGCCTCCAGCTCAAGAAGCTCATCAGCGAGACCAGCACGATCGGCAGCTCACGAAAGCCGATGTACGTGCCGCCGGTGCTCCCCGAGGAGTGGCCGCTGGAGCTGCTCGGCGAGTACGACGCTCTCGAAGCTGGGGCGGTGTGGGTGCAGCCGGAGCGGGACTCGCCGCCTGTGACGCCGCTGGGCGATGCCGAGAGCGCTCCGGAGGACGAGCTGTGACGCCGGAGGTCCGCGCCGTGCTGGCGCGCCACGGGGCCGTGCTCGACGAGTCCGGGTTCGACCCGCGCGCGGACGTGGCGCGCGATGCATGGCGCGCGTGCGCGGCCGACCTTCACGCGACCGGAGCGCGATTCTTCGACATCACCGCGATCGACCGCGGCGAGGCCGTCGAGCTCGTCCTCGTTCTCGTGGACACGCCATCCACCCAGTTCACCTTGCGCACGTCGTGCCCGAACGAGAGCCTGCGCGCGGAGTCTCTTGCGGGCGTCTTCCCGCCCGCGGAGTGGGGCGAGCGCGAAGTATTCGACCTCTTCGGCGTGGTGTTCGAGGGCAACCCCGACATGACCCGGATCCTGCAGCCCGACTCCTCCACGATCCACCCGCTGCGGCGCTCCTTCGAACTCGAGGAGCGCACGTGGTGAACTTCCCGCGCAAAGGCGTCGAAGGCTCGACCGAGACGATGTTGCTCAACGTGGGCCCGCAGCATCCGTCCACTCACGGCGTGCTGCACATGATGTGCGAGATCTCGGGCGAGACGATCGTGAGCGCGAAGCCGGTCATCGGCTACCTGCACCGCGGCATCGAGAAGCTCGCGGAGAGCCGCACGTGGCAGCAGGACATCGTGCTCACCGACCGGCTCGACTACGTCGCGCAGTTCAGCAACGAGTGGGCGTACTGCCGCGCGGTCGAGCGTCTTGCCGGCATCGAGGTGCCGGAGCGCGCGGAGTGGCTGCGCACGCTGCTCGTGGAGATGAACCGCATCACGAGCCATCTCATCTGGTACGCCGGCGTGACGATGGACATCGGTGCGCTCGGCACGCCGTTCATCTACGCGTGGGTCGCCCGCGAGCGCATCTTCGACTTCTACGAGGCGGTGACCGGTGCGCGCGTGATGCCCAACTGGATGCGCCTCGGCGGCGTCCACACCGACATCGATTCCGCGATGCTGAAAGAGATGCGCGACTTCCTCGAGCGCGACTTTCCCGTCGAGGTCGACGAGTACGAGGCGCTGCTGGTGGGCAACGAGATCGTCCAGTCGCGCATGAAGGGCATCGGGGTCTTCTCTGCCGAGCAGTTGGTCGAGTGGGGGGTCACCGGTCCGGCGCTGCGTGCATCGGGCTCCGAGCGCGACCTGCGCAAGGACGTCCCCTACGGCGTGTACGACCGGCTCGACTTCCGTGTGTGCACCGACGATGTCGGCGACTCCCTGGCTCGTTGCCGGGTGCGCCTGGCTGAGATCCGCGAGTCAGCGCGCATGTGCGTCCAGATCATCGACGGCATGCCGGGCGGCGACGTCAGGGCCAAGGTGTCGCGTGCGCTCAAGCCGCCCGTGGGCGACGTCTGCGTTCGCACCGAGTCCCCGCGCGGGGAGCTCGGCGTGCTCGTTGCCTCGGACGGCACCACCAAGCCTCTGCGGTTCCGGGTGCGGTCGCCGATCTTCTACAACCTGTCGGCCATGCCGCACATGCTGCCGAACCACCTGCTGGCGGACATGCTCGTCATCTTCGGCGGCATCGACACCTCGATGGGGGAGATCGACCGGTGAGCGCGGCGATGTGGATACACGCGCTGCTGTGGCTCGTCGGCCTGCTGCTGCTCATCGCCGTGGTGACCGTCATGGGCGTGTGGTGGGAGCGCAAGTTCATCGGCCACCTGCAGCGCAGGCGCGGTCCGCTGCATCACGGATTCCACGGCCTGCTGCAGCTGCCCGCGGACATGGTGAAGATGATCTCGAAGGAGGACATCGTCCCGGATTCTGCCGACCCGTGGTTGTTCCAGATCGGGCCGCTGATGGTGGTGGTGCCGGCGATCGCGGCGATGGCGGCCCTCATGTTCGCGCCGGGCTTCGGGCTGCTCGACATGAACCATGGCCTCTTCTACATCTTCGCGTTCCAGACGCTGCTGCCGCTGGGGTTCGCGGTGATCGGCTGGTCGTGCGCGAGCAAGTTCACGCTCATCGGCGCGTTGCGCGCGGCCGCGCAGCTCATCAGCTACGAGATCCCGATGCTGCTGGCCGCGCTCGGCGTGGTGGTGGCGGCAGGCTCCATGCGGCTGACCGACATCATCAACGCGCAGGCGGGCGTCTGGTACATCTTCAAAGAGCCGCTGGGGTTCGCTATCTTCGGGATCGCCGTGCTGGCCGAGATGAACCGTACGCCGTTCGACTTGCCGGAAGCGGAGTCCGAACTCGTGGCCGGCTACCAGACCGAGTACTCCGGGATGAAGTTCGGCTTCGTGCAGCTGGCGGAGTACTCCGTGCTCTTCACCGGGTCCTACCTCGTGTCGGCGCTGTTCCTGGGCGGCTGGAACATGCCGTTCCTGCCGGCCTCGCCGCTCTGGTTGCTGCTGAAGATCGTCGCGTGCATGACGATGACGATGTGGTTCCGTGGCACGTTCCCGCGCCTGCGCGTGGACTCGCTCATGAGCCTCTCGTGGAAGTGGTTGCTCCCGATCGCGCTCGTCAACATCATGGCGGTCGCGGCGCTCGCACTCGCGCTGCCCGGCATCTACTAGGAAAGGAGGGTGACCATGTTCGGATCGGGACTTCTCAAGGGACTGGGGATCACCCTCCGCCACGCGCTGGGGCGTCCGGTCACCGAGCTCTACCCGTTCGAGCACAAGAACCCGCCGGCGAACTCGCGGACGTTCATCGCGATGCACGTGAACGAAGAGGGCGCTCCGGCATGCCGCGCATGCAACACCTGCATCGTCGGCTGCCCCGACCGCGTGCTGAAGCTCGTGAAAGACCCGGACGACCCGAAGCGGGCGGTGGAGTTCGTCGTGAACAGCGGCCGCTGCACGTACTGCGGGTTGTGCGTGGAGAACTGCCCGTTCGACGCCCTCTATTTCACGCAGGACTACGAGCGGGCAACGCGCGACAAGGGCGCTCTCATCTACCACCTCATCGAGGACGGTGCCTGCACGCACGAAGGCGAGGTGGACCGCCCATGACCGGGCTCGTGGTCTTCTTCGCTGTGGCGGGCGTGATCGTGGCCAGCTCCGTGGCGATGCTCGTGAGCCGTGATTTCGTGCGCAGCGTGCTCTTCCTTCTCCTGGCGCTGTGCTCGTTCTCCGCGCTCTACGCACTGCTGGACGCCACGTTCCTCGCGCTGCTGCAGCTCTTCCTGCCTGCGGGTGCGGTGACCGTGGTGCTCGTGTTCGTGGTGATGCTCACACGGCCGAAGGTGGCCGATTACCGCACGCTGTTGCAGAGGCAGACGCTCTACGCGGCCGCAGCGGTGGTGGCGGTCTCAGCGCCGCTCCTCGACGCGCTGATGCGGATGGTGGCGACGCTGCCGACGACGGTTACGCCGGCGGCGAGCACGCGCGACCTGGCGATCGCGCTCATGGGGCCGTATGCGGCGCCATTCGAACTCGCCTCCGTCGTCTTGCTCGCGGCGCTCGTGGGCGCGATCTACCTGGCAAGGGAGGCGGAGTGAGCATGGTTCCTCCGCTGTACTTCATCGTTCTGGGCGCGGTGGTCTTCCTGATCGCCACGCTCGGCTTCCTCACACGCCGCAGTCTCATTCAGGCGCTGATGTGCCTCGAGCTCATGACGTCGGCGGTCGTGCTGACGTTCCTCGCCGTGGGGCGGACGATGCCCGACGGCGGCCTGCAGGGGATGGCGCTGGCGACGTTCCTCATCGTCATCGGCGCCGCCGAGGTGGGGATGGGCCTGGCGATCGTGATGCTGTACTTCCGCCGCCATGGCGACGCCACCACCGACGACATCGACCTGTTGAGGGGCTAGTCGATGTCCCCGACGCTCATAGCCGCCCTCGTTCCCGGCCTGCCGGCTCTGGCCGCGGTGTTCCTCGCCGTGTTCGGCCGCCGCATCGGCGAGCCCGGCGCCTGGGTCGCGATCGGCTCACTTGCGGGGTCGCTGATCGCGTCGGTCGCGCTACTGGTGGCGGCCGTAGGCGCCGGCGGAGAACCGGTCGTGCACGCGACGTTCCCCTGGATGGTCGTCGGCGGCGTGAGCGTGGAGTTCGGCCTGCTCGTGGACGGACTATCCGCGGCGGTGCTCGTGATGGTCGCG
>JAHEXP010000083.1 GCA_023252055.1 Coriobacteriia bacterium | reverse complement strand
AAGGTGAGAGCTTGCTCGAACGTCCTGCTCCCCAGCACCACGGCGTCCACCGAGCCGTAGAACTCCGCGTAACCGTAGTCCTCGCCCGACGCCTCGAACGGAGTCAGCCAGTCCAGACCGCCATCCGGGGTGGCGATGAACCCATCGAGACTGCACGCGACGTAATAGATGACTTCCGGCACCTCGGCCCTCCCCTGCTCAGTTGCTGATCGCCGGCGCCTCGCGCACGAAGTCCCCGGCGGTCGCTCTGTCCAGCATGAAACGCGCGAGGCTCTTCCGGGATACGTACAGCCCGACCTCGCCGCGCCCGTAGTGCCCCACGCGAACGGGCTTGGGCGCCGCGTCGTCGAGGAGGCCGATGCGCACGAGCGTCCAGTCCGTGTCCGACGCGCGCACAATGTCCCCGATGCGCCGGATCTCGTCGTAGGCGCCGCGGAAGATGAGCCTGATCGCCCAAACCAGAAGCGTGGACCTCAGGTCGAACCTATCCTCGGGATCGGGAACGCTGGCCGTTGCGAGTGAGACGAGACGGCGCACCCCTGCGCGCTGCATCTCGTCCGCGATCGTGCGGACACCGTCGCTGAGCCTGGTTCCGGCTGGCCTCGCACCGGGCCCCATCACGTTGACGACGGCGTCGGCCCCTGCGACCGCACGACCTACGGCCTCACGATCGGAGAGATCGCCCTGAACCACGGTCAGCCGCGCGCCGTTGATGTCCGCCAGTTTGCGCGGGTCACGCGCGAACGCGGTCACGTCGTGCCCCTCGACGAGTGCGAGAGCGACGAGAAGCCGGCCGACCTTACCCGTGGAGCCGAATACGGCGATCCTCAACGCTCTCCCCTCATCTGGCACACCGAACGCACGACCTCACGCCACCCGCAACAGCACCCACGCGAGCGCGGCGCAGTTGAGCGCCACGGTCCCCCAGAAGACCACCCGGAAGGGCCGCTTCCTGGTCTTATGCCGGAACACCGACTGCGCGAGCAGCGCGCCCGGCCAGCCGCCGAACAGCGATACGACGTGCAGCGTGAGTTCCGGCGTGCGCCACGCGCCGCGCCGGGCGGCCGACTTGTCCATACCGTACAACGCGAAGGCGATACAGCTCATCGCCGCGTACGACCCGAGCAACGCGAGGCGAATAGGGCCGAGAACAGCGACCGCGCTCACAGCCCGAGCGCCCGGCGCTTCTCGTAGATGGTCTCCACGTGCGACTCGAGATGATCGACCGCGTGGTCGAGTATCTCCAGCAGCGTCTGCGTCCCGTTCTCGGAATGCACCGCCGTGCGCGACCAGGCGCTGTCGTCCATACGCAGGAGGTCCGCGCCCATCTGGAGGCGCTGCACCTCGAGCAGGCGCAGGTCGAGTTCGGGATCGCGGTCCTCGTAGTGCAACGGCCCAGGGTATGCGGCGGACTCCACACCCATGAGCGTCGGGACGTCCGTGGCGATAGTGCGCTTCATCCGGTCGCACATGAACTGGTCCGAGTCCGCGATGTGGCACAGCACCTCGAGCGAGCTCATCTTGCCGGGCACGGGGCGAGCGCGCAGCGCGTCCGGATCCATGCCCGACACGGCCTCACGCAATACGGTCGCGCCGCGCAGGTAGTCGGTGACCAGTTCGAAGGGGGTGCGTGACTCGGACATGTCCACTCCGATCTATGCGAAGGATGTTACCGGGGCTCCTACTCCGTACCGCGCTCCAGGCGCCACAGGTCCAGTGGGCCGTCCTCCTCGGATTCGGCGGACCCTGCCCACGTGAAGCCGGCCTTCTCGACGACACGCCGCGACGCAGGGTTGTCGACCGCGGTCTCCACCACGACCGCCGCGACCTCGGGATGCTCGAACGCGATGGCCGTAAGCCTGCGCGTCGCTTCCGTCGCGACCCCGCGGCAGCGGCAGGCCTCCGCGACTCCGTAGCCGATCTCAACGCGCCCTTCGCTCGGCTGGGACTTGAAGCCTCCCGAGCCCACGGCGCGACCACTGTCTTGGTCGACAAACATGAAGAAGCTCGACCAAAGGGGATCTTCGCCGCGCTGCAGGGCCTCCACCGAACCCTCGATGATGAAGTCGGGCGGCAGCGCGCCGTCCACCGCCGGCACGCCGCAGACCACCGACGCATCGGGTGCGATTGCGAGCAGGTCGTCGAGCAGCATCAGCCGCAGCGACAGCGTCGGCGCGGACTCAGGACTTTCACGCTCTTCCGACATGTCCGCATCACCCTTCATCGCCGCCGCGTCCAGAGTAACCTCCTCCCCCGCCTGCGTCAGCCTCCCGGCTTCGGCAACGGTTACATTGCGCGACCGGAGCTGGGCTCTGATGGCGACCACACTGCCATTGGAGGAGATGAGGCCCGATGCGCAGAACCAAGAAGTCGACGATGCTCTGGGCGCTGGCGGTGCCGGCGATCGCCGTCGTGGCGGTGCTCGCGTGGCGCTGGATGCCGCGCGCCACTGTGCCGGCCACGGCCCAGATGCGGGCGGCGATGCAGTACGTGACGGCTCAGGCAGCGTCCGTCGCCACCAAGGCGCCCGTCGCCCCGGCACGGCCGAAGACCGATCGCGAACGTCTGCTGGCTGCCGCGTTCTCGCTTCGCGGCGTCCCCTACAAGTGGGGCAGCAAGGGCCCCGACACCTACGACTGCTCGGGCTTCACCAAGGCCGCATACAAAGCGGGCAGCGTCGCGCTGCCCGACGGGTCGTTCAACCAGGCCAAAGGCGAGCAGCCCATGAAGGATCCGGAAGCACTCGCGCCCGGCGACCTGCTCCTGTACCGGTGGGCGGGCCAGGACGCGGTGAAGCACGTGACGCTGTATGCGGGAGACGGGTGGGTGATCGGCACCGGCTCGCCGGGGCAGCCTGCGGAGGTCACCCTCTATCCGCTCGCATCCGACCTGCTCAACGACGGTCGCGTGATCACGTACCGCCACATCCGGCTTCCCGACGAGCGCTGACGAACGCGCGCGCTGCCCGAGGCGCGCCGTGCCCTAGAGGTCCTTCACAAGCATCGATACGCGCTTCGCGCCGTCGGCGACGAGCTGCGTTCCGACCGCGTGGAAGCCAAGCTTCTCGTGGAAACGGTGCGAAGCCTCGTTCGGGGGCTCGACGTCGATCTCGCAACACACGCGCCCGGCGTCGTGGGCGATGGCGAACGCGAACAGCCCTGCGTACAGCGCCGTGGCGATCCCCGCACCATGCGCCGCCGCATCGACGATCACCCGGTCGATGTAGAGGAACGCACCGCCGCGGTCCTCGAACCAGCGGTAGTTGAGGCTTTCGTACGCGGTTCCCTCGCGCAGGGCCAACAGGAAGGCGACGACGCGGCCATCCGACTCCGCCACCACGTGATACGCCGCCTGCTCGTGGACCCGCCGCAGCCCTTCGGCGTCCAGCGGGCTCGTGAAATGGACCCACTCCTTGTTGAGCCGGAGGATCGCGCCGAAGTCATCGGGCGAGGCGTCCCTGATCGCGACGCTCTCGTCACACGCGTTCGGCATGCGCGGTCCTTCTCAGGTCGTGGGTGCCGGGCTGGCCCTTCGCGTCCTGTCATACACGAACAGGGCGACCAGCAGGACCGCTTGCGTGCCGGTCGTTACCAAGATGTCGGCAGCCGTGGCACTGTCGACCCTGAAGAATGCGAGTGATACCAGCCCGATCGCCACTCCGATGAGCCCGACGGCCGTCCAGATCCGCCGGTGAGCGACGTACGTGGCAACCGTGATCGGCTTCGGTGCGCGACCTGGCTCGGAGACGCGGGTGGCCTGCCTGCGCCGCCGCGACCACACCAGCCTGTCGGCGCGGAGCGCGAAGACGAGAGTGGCGGTCCAATACACGATCCGGAACACCGTCATCGCCACGAGGGGCGGGAATCCGACGCCGAGGAAGCGCGCGTGCGTGAGGCCGAGAAAGGACTCGAGCCCCTCGAGCGCCACGAACACCGCGAACCAACCCCACAGCCCGTGAACCGGCGCCCACAGCACCGCCAGAAGGAACGCGCCGAAGTTCGGCCCGCTCAGTTGAGCCGGCAGATCGCCTTCGCCCAACAGCCGTTCGCCGAGGCCCTGCTCATCCATGATCCCGTTCACCGCTGCCTTCCTGGGATCGAAGCGCACCGCGTCCGAGCGAATCCGTCATGGTGCACACCCTTCGGCCCTAGTCCCATGCGATCTCGGAGATCAGCCACCGACCTTGCCTCCGTGCGAACGCGACGAAGAGCATGTCGGTGCGGCCGGTCCTGTCGTTCGGCACGGCGACCAGCGCCCGAA
>JAHEXP010000082.1 GCA_023252055.1 Coriobacteriia bacterium | reverse complement strand
TGCCGGTGAGTTCGCCGGGCGGCAGGCGGTCGAAGAGCGTGGCGAGGGATGGAGCGAGCGCTGGAAGGATCTCCGCCACGAGGTCGATGTCCGCCTCCATGTCGTCGCCGAGGATCTTGCTGCCCTTGGCCAGCGCCTCGAAGGCCGCGGGACCCAGCGCTCGCCCCAGCCTGCCGAACATCTCCAGCGCCCGCTTGGCCGGCAACTGGCTGATCTTGAAGGTGTGACCCCCGATGCTGCGCGCCTCGACGATCTTGGCCATCGCTTCTTCCTCCTCAGGAAGGCCCCAGGAAGCACCGGGGGCGGTTTGGGCCGCTGGGACCCACCCGGCCCCGCAAAACGCCAGGACGAGGCGCTGGGGCGTTGCGGTGGGCGTTTCCAGGGGTCCGCAAAGCCCGAGGGCGCCCTCCCTGGTGGGAAAGCGCCCTCGAAACCATGTGGATTCTGCTGAAGCTGTAATTCTGGCTGCGGTTCAGCCGATGTTCCGGCGCCTGCGTTACCGGCTGGTGACGCTCAGGTGATGACCTGGGCCTGGCCGCCGACGAAGATCTCGAGCTCGCCGCACTCCAGCGTCCACTCGTTCTCCTCGACCTCCTTGCCGCGCTTGAGCGGGACCATCTTCTTGACCCAGGCAGCCGCGGACCGCACCAGCGAGGTGCCGTTGTGGTCTTCGACCGAGAGCTCGCCCGCGCCCGCGCCGGTCAACTCGTCGAGCGCCAGGGCTGCGCTGAGGACGTCGTTGGTCGGGCTCGTGGCGAGCAGCGTGATCTTCACGGTGCCCATCCGGTTGCGGCTCACCGAGCGCGCGAACTCGCCGTCGCACCCGACCTGCGTGGTGAACAGGTCCTCGGACCTCTCCGCCTCGATGCGCGAGTCCTTCCCGTAGCCGGTGATGATGTTGCCCTTGAACGTGCACGAGACCTTGTTCGGGTCGTACGTGCGCGGCTGGACGGTTGCCATGTGTGCTCTCCTTGCTGGCCGTCAGCGGCCGCGGGTGATCAATACGTGAGGGTGATGGTCGCCACGAGCTCGTGCACTGCTCCAGCGATGGTTCCGCCGGCCTTCACGCCTGTGAGCACGCGGGCCTGCTTGTCGAGGCTCGCCACGTCCGCCGCCGCCGGAGCGGTCACGAACGTCGACCCGGGCGTCAGGAACCCGAGGTCGCTGAACTTCTTGAGCGCCTTGGCGAGCGCGGCCTTGATGACCGAGATCCCTGCGTCGGTGAACGGGATCTTGGACCCCGCGCTCGAGGCGGAGACGATCCGCTCGTAGACGTCCACCTGGGCCTCGTCCTTGAGCGCGTCGATGCCGCGGACCTTGTCGATGAACTCCCGGGCGCCGACGAGGCCCGGCCAGGTGGCGGCGATCCCGCCGATGACCACGTAGATGTTGCAGGCCTTGCCGGTGGCGTAGGCGGTGGCCGCCGCGCCCGTGCAGTAGTTCTGCTGCGCCGGCGTCATCTGCACCGCGGTGATTCCCGCGAGCTTGCAGTAGGCCCAGGTCTCGGACCCGGGGTCGAGCGGCAGGCGGGCGCCGAACCAGGCGGCGTCGAAGAACTGCGACGCGTCGGGGTGGAACATCCCGAAAGTCCGCGTGTAGCCCGCGGCCATCAGCCAGGTCATCACGTCGTCGGTGGCGGCGGAGGGGATCCCGCCGTCCGTCGCGGAGAACCCGTGGATCTTGCCGGCGCTCTCGACCCAGGCCACGACGGCGGGGGTCTGGCCGTTGCCGCCCGCGATGAAGCTGGGGAAGCAGTCGACCAGCGCGTACCAGTCGCTGTCGGCGAGGGCGATGGACGCGAGGTCGGTGGCGGCGGCGTTGTCCGCGTGGCTCTGCTGGGCGCGCAGGAGGTTGAAGTCGGCGACGACGAAGTCGAAGTACTCGCCGGCGATCGGGGAGGCGACGCCGAGGTAGGTCGTGCCGTCCGTGACGGTAGGGACGATGCCGACGAACTTCCAGTGGGCGCTGCCGTCCGTGGTGTCCTTGGAGCGGACGTCGTTGCCGGCCTTCGTCGGGCCGCCCGAGTCGCTGTTCTCCGAGGTGCCGGTGGTGATGCAGGTGTACCGGCGCCCGGACTGCGAGACCTTGTCGCCCTTGGTGTAGGCGTGGTTCTTGACCCAGGCGGAGGGCGCGAGCGCGTCGATGGCCGCCTTCAGCCCGGTGACGATCTCCGCGACGGTCCCGCTCGCGTAGCTGGTGTAGGTCGCGGTCAGGCCGTCGACGACCGCCGAGTAGGCGGTGAGGTTCTTCGCGGTGGGGGTGACCGTGATGGCCTGGGTCGGCAGGTTCGAGCGCTTGCCGATCTTGAAGTTCACGGGGCACGGCGTCTGCGCCTTGAGCGCCACCGCGGCCAGGTACTCGGGGTCCGTTGCGAGGTAGCCCTTGGCGATCATCTCGTCGGGCGACGCGTAGAGCGTGGTCAACGCCGACTCGTACTTCGCAGCGGCGGCGCCGCCGAAGATGAGCGCGGTGCCGAAGCCCTTGCGGCTGACCTGCGCGGCGGCGGTCAGGATGGTGATGTTGGCGATGTCGTTGAGCGAAGGCATGCAGGCTCCTTGCTACGTGGGTGGAAGAGAGACGTCGAAGGGAACATCGGAGCTGGTGCCGTCCGGGTCCTTCGCAGTGAGCGTGCCCTGCACCTCGTCGATGACCGTCGAGGGGTCAGCCAGCGTCTTCACGCACGAGAAGATCACGTCCATCTGGGCGCGCGAGATCCAGGTGCCCTGCTTGTCGTCGGGCAGGTCGCGGATGGGGCCCGCGTCGATGGCCGCGAAGCTCTTCGAGTTGAAGGCATCGGTCACGCTCGGTTTCGAGAGCGAGATCTTCGCGTCGTGCATGTAGTCGGCGGCGGTCCGCTCCCCAGCGACGGCGGTGACCGTGGCCTGCGCGTCCCCGACCGTCGCGGAGGTGAAGATCTGCACCGACACCGTGAACTCGTGGCGCCCGGTGACCATGTGGCTCGTCACGTCGACGTCGCGCCGGTAGCCCCATTCGGCGGCGCCATCGACGATGCCCGAAGCTGCGAGGCCGGTCGGTCCGCCACCAGCTGCTGCAGAGGTCCCAGCCTTGGTGCAGGCGTAGATCCTGAAACCGTTTCGCCGCTCGTCGTTCTTCGCGTAGGCTGTGTTCGTGTGCCACTTGGTGGCGACCTCCACCACCGTCTTCGTCACGATCTCCGCGCCGACCGGGCCCAGGTCGCGCAGGCTCCCGCGCTTTAGCGTGGCGTACGGCCGGACGGGGAGGGCGACTCCGCGCTGGTTGGCCCAGAGCACGTGACCAGCAGGCAGACCCGTCGATGCAAGGAGCCACGCTGCGATGGCTCCCTCGATGTCTGCCCAGAAGCTCAAGTGTCCTCGCCTCCGCCTTCTTCGTGCTCGATGGTCTGGGCCTCGGACAGCCAGACCGCAAGCGGCCGCGTTTCGCCGCCGTTCTCTTCCACCGTCTCAGGCTTCAGGGGAGGCTCGAGGCCATCCCTGATCTTCGCCTGGATGTACCCGGTGACCTGCGCCCCGATCCCTTCGAGCGCCTGCTTCAGGTCTTCGGGCTCGAGGTCGTAGATGCCTTCGCCCAGCGCGATGAAGCTGTCGACGATGGCGTCCTGGTTGTCGTCCACCGCCGCGCGGATGAACGACCTCTCTGGGATGCGACCGTCCGACGAACCGAACTCGTGGACGGCAGCGACTGAGGCCACGGTCAGCCCGCTCGGGAGTTTCCTGCGTCCGGGGGGCCCGACCACTCCGACCTTGGTCGTCTTCCCGTCCGCCTTCTCCAGGTTGCCGATGATCTCGTTCCACCCGAGGTCTTTGTCGACGACCTTTCCGCTCATCACCAGCCCCGCGGTGGCTTCGAGAAGACCCTCGATGCGGTCTTCGCCGATGGCGCAGTGTCGACCACGTTGGGGCGCGCGCGGCCGGCGGAGATGTCCTTGAGCCAGGACCTGGCCGACTCTGCACGATCGGTCAGGACCTGGTTGGTGGCCGGGTCCGGCTGGAAGACCAGCAAGGAAGCCACGAGCTCGTACGCGGCGATGGCGCAGACCGCTCGGGTCAGGTCCGTGCCCCAGGTGATGATGGGCATGTGGAACTGGGACGAGAGGTAGCTGTCTGCGACCAGCGAGGCTGCTTCGATGGCCGCGATCTTGTCCGCGTCCACGATGGCCGGGGGAATCGCTTCCGGCCGGATGCCGTGGACGTTGAACTCTGCGACCGTCGCGTACGAGCTCATCAGGTCCCCTACCGCTTGTAGCGGTCCTGGAAGTCGC
>JAHEXP010000044.1 GCA_023252055.1 Coriobacteriia bacterium | reverse complement strand
CCCACGAGCTCGAGATGCTCGAGCAGGGCGTGTACTTCGACGGGGTCGAGGCGTACCTCCCGTACGTGTACCGCGAACTCGCCTCCGTGACCGACTACCTGGCCAAGGGCGCGCTCGTCACCGTCGCCGAGCCGCGCGCCGTGTTCGACGACACCGTTCGCGCATATGCCGAGTACGAGACGGCCGCGGAGTCCGTGGGTCAGGACGCGGCGAGTTACTTCGTCGCTCCCGCGAAACTCGACCTGGGCGGGCGCCAGCGCCTGACGCTGCTCTCCATCCTCCACACCGGAGCGCTCGTGGATGCGGAGCTCACATCGCGCCGTCCCGATGTCGCGGGCGGGGAGACCAAGACCGTCTCCGGACTCAAGGACCTTGTGGAGGCGGGGAACACCGTGCTGCTGCTCGCCCGCGACCGGCGTCAGCGCGAGACGCTCGCAGCGAGCCTGTGCGACGCCGGCCTTTCGATCGCCCTGTACTCGGGTGTGAGCCACGTGCTGCCGGGCAGCGAGCGTGACGTCCCCGGCGGTCTCACCGACCGGGTCGTGAATCTCGGCGTGGCCGACATCCCCGCCGGCTACGTCGTGCCCGAGGCCCGCCTCGCGGTGGTGAGCGTCGACGACGCGTACCCGCGCAGCATGCGGCGGTCGCAGGCCAGCGTCGACCCCACTTCGCTCACGTTCGACTTCAAGCCCGGCGACTACGTCGTTCACTCGACGCACGGTATCGCGCTCTTCCGCGAGATCACGAGGCGCGAGGTGCTGGGTGCCGAGCGGGACTACCTCCTGCTCGAGTACGCGAAGGGCGACCGGCTCTACGTCCCGGTGGAGCAGCTCGAGCGCGTCACCAAGTACGTTGGTCCCGACCAGAGCGCCCCGCGCGTCACGCGTCTCAACACCGCCGACTGGTCGCGCGCGACCGGCAAGGCCCGCGCCGCTGCCAAGAAGCTCGCCTTCGACCTCGTCGACCTCTACTCTCGCCGCAGCGCCGCCACGGGCTACACGTTCGGCAACGACACCCCGTGGCAGCTCGAGATGGAGGCGGCGTTCCCGTACGTGGAGACGCCCGACCAGCTCTCCGCGATCGCCGACGTGAAGGCCGACATGGAGTCGGACAAGCCGATGGACCGCTTGGTCTGCGGTGACGTGGGCTACGGCAAGACCGAAGTGGCGATCCGCGCCGCGTTCAAGGCGACGCAGGACGGCAAGCAGGTCATGGTCCTGTGCCCCACGACGATCCTCACCCAGCAGCACTTCACTACGTTCACCGACCGGTTCGCTCAGTTCCCGGTGACAGTGGAGGTGCTCTCCCGGTTCCGCAGCAAGGCCCAGCAGGACGCCGCGCTCAAGGGGTTCAACGAGGGCACCGTCGACATCATCATCGGCACCCACCGGCTGCTGTCGCGCGACGTGGTGCCGAAGGACCTCGGACTCGTCATCGTCGACGAAGAGCAGAGGTTCGGCGTGGAGCACAAGGAGCACCTGAAGAACCTGCGCGAGCAGGTGGACGTGCTCACCCTGTCGGCCACGCCGATCCCGCGTACGCTGCAGATGGCGCTCGGCGGGGTCCGCGACATGTCGGTCATCGACACGCCGCCACCGAACCGGTTCCCGGTGCAGGTGCATGTGGGCGAGTTCGAGGCCGACACCGTGCAGGGCGCGATCCGGCGCGAACTCGCCCGCGGCGGCCAGATCTACTACATCTTCAACCGCGTCATGACGATCGAGCAGGCATCCGAGCGCGTGCGCGAGCTGGTGCCTGAGGCGACGATCGGTGTCGCGCACGGCCAGATGACCGAGCACCAGCTCGAGCGGGCGATGGAAGGGTTCGCCGCTGGCCAGATCGACGTGCTGGTCGCCACCACCATCATCGAGTCGGGCATCGACAACCCGCACACCAACACGCTCATCATCGAGGACTCCGAGCGCCTGGGTCTCGCGCAGCTCTACCAGCTCAAGGGGCGCGTGGGACGCAGCCACGTGAAGGCGTACGCGTACTTCCTGTTCAGCCGCGGCAAGCAGCTCACCGAGCAGGCGGCGGAGAGGCTCACCGCCATCGCCGAACTCACCGAGCTCGGCAGCGGGATCAAGGTCGCCATGCGCGACCTTGAGATCCGTGGAGCGGGCTCGCTGCTCGGCGCCGAGCAGCACGGCAACATGTCCGCGGTCGGCTTCGACCTCTACGCGCAGATGCTGCGCGAGGCGGTCTCCGAGGCACGCGGCGAGCCCGAGCTCACGGTGCCGGACGTGCGCGTCGACGTCCCGGTCAAGGCGTTCCTGCCCGAGGAGTACGTCGAGGCGGCCGACGAACGGGTCCGGCTGTACCGCCGCCTCGCCGCCGCCTCGACGACCGAGGCGGTCGACGCGATCGTCGCGGACATCGTCACGCGCCACGGCGCCATGCCGGAGGTGGCCCTCAACCTCGCCGGCGTCGCACGGGCACGGGCCCTGGCCTCGACCATCGGTGCGACCAACGTGGCCGTGGTTCGCAACCGCGTCGTCGTGCAGCCGGTGTCCCTCGACTCCGACCAGCGGGGGCGCCTGGCGGCGTTCGGCGCCGTCTACCTCGAACGCGAGCGCAAATTGCAGCTACCGCTCGGCTATGGAGAACCCGTGATGAACGGCGTGCTTGGCGCGCTGGCTGCTATACTCGAGCACACTGTGGAAGTCTGAAATTCCCTCGCGTGACAAGGAGCGTCCATGACCCGCCATTCTCGTCCGGTCGCCATCGCACTCGTCGCACTTCTCGCACTCGCGGGCGTCGCGGCCACCGGCTGCAAGTCCACCCCGTCGTCCTCGGCGATCGCCGTCGTCAACGGTGTGGAGATCCCGAAGACGGCGGTCGATGCCCAGATCGCCCAGATGAAGAAGGCCTCACCGGCCTCGTTCGAGGGTACGCTGGGCGCCACGGTCGAGTCCCAGTACCGCGCGCAGGTGCTGAACAGCCTCATTCAGCTCGAGCTCATCAAGGAGGCCGCCAAGACGCTCAACATCTCGGTGACCGCCAAGCAGATCGATGACTACGTCTCCCAGCTCCAGGCTCAGTACGGCGGCGCCGAGGCTCTCGCCACCGCGATGAAGTCAGCCGGGTTCGACATGGCCTCGCTGCGCGACCAGATCAGCAACAACCTGCTCGCGGACGCGGTCTCGAGCAAGGTCACGACCGGCGCGGTCACCGTGACCGACGCCCAGATCAAGGCCTACTACGACCAGAACAAGTCGCAGTACTCGACGCCTGCGCAGGTCCACGCGGCGCACATCCTGGTCGCGACCAAGGACAAGGCGCTCGCGCAGTCCCTGCTCGCGCAGGTCAAGGCCGGCGGCGACTTCGCGGCGCTCGCCAAGAAGAACACGATCGACCCGGGCAGCAAGGCCGCCGGCGGCGACCTCGGTTGGGCCGCCCCCAGCAGCTACGTCGCTGAGTTCGCCGCCGCCGTCAGCTCGATGAAGGTCGGCGACTTCCGCCTCGTGCAGACGCAGTACGGATGGCACGTCATCACGCTGCTCGGCAAGAAGGCGGCCAGCCAGCAGACGCTCGCTCAGGCGACCGCGCAGATCAAGCAGACGCTCGAGCAGACCGCTCGCTCGGAGAAGTTCGGCTCCTACATCTCCGATCTTCAGAAGAAGGCCAAGATCGAGATCCTCGACGCGGCGCTGAAGAAGATCATCGACGCCAACACGGCGCTCAGCTCCGGCAGCACGGCGACCACCGCCACGAACTAGCATCTCGCACCTCGACATTCCAAGCCTCGAATCCGTAGGGGGCGCGGTGACGACCGAAACGCACGGGCGTAGCTTCGACGAGCTCGTGCGCACAATGGCCGTCCTCCGCGCCCCCGACGGCTGTCCATGGGACCGCGAGCAGACGCACATGACGCTGCGCCGCCACCTCGTTGAAGAGGCGTACGAGGCGGTCGCCGCGATCGAGTCGGGGGATGACGAAGAGCTGTGCGACGAGCTCGGCGATGTCCTGCTCCAGGTGGTATTCCACGCGCAGATCGCCTCCGAAGAAGGCCGATTCGACATCGACGACGTGGCGGCTGCGATCGTGGCCAAGCTCGAGCGGCGTCACCCGCACATCTTCGGCGACGCGGTGGCCGACACCCCCGAAGAGGTCGTCACCCGATGGGACGCGATCAAGCGCACCGAGAAGGACCGGGAGAGCGTCCTCGACGGGATCGCGCCCACGCTGCCCGCGCTCACCTACGCCGAGAAGATCTCGCGCCGGGCGGTGTCCGTCGGCTTCGAGTGGGAGACGGTCGAAGACGTGTGGGACAAGGTCGATGAGGAGATCGGCGAGTTGAAGGCGACCGCTCACGGCAGCGCCGAGGCGGAAGACGAACTCGGAGACCTCCTCTTCACGGTCGTGAACGTAGGGCGCAAGATGGGCATCGACCCGGAGCAGGCGCTCCGCGGGGCATGTGCGAAGTTCATCCGGCGCTTCTCCGCGATGGAACGGGCCGCGGCATCGCTCGGTCGCGACCTGTCGGACATGGGCATCGACGAACAAGAGGCGCTCTGGGGCGCCGCGAAAGAGGGGGAACGTTCATGAGCACGATCACCGACATCTACGCACGCGAGATCCTCGATTCCCGGGGCAACCCCACGGTCGAGGTCGACGTCATGCTGGACGACGGCTCCTTCGGGCGCGCCGCTGTCCCCTCCGGCGCATCCACCGGCGCGTTCGAAGCGGTGGAACTGCGCGACGGCGACTCGGGCCGCTACCTCGGCAAGGGTGTCCTCACCGCTGTCGAGAACGTGAACGACGTGATCGGGCCGGAACTTGTAGGGCTCGACGGCACCGACCAGCGCGCTGTCGACGCCGAGATGCTCGCCCTCGACGGCACGCACAACAAGAGCGCGATCGGCGCGAACGCGATCCTCGGCGTGTCGCTCGCGGTCGCGAAGGCCGCAGCCGAGTCCACCGAGCTGACGCTCTACTCCTACATCGGCGGCGCCAACGCCCACCAGATCCCGGTGCCGATGATGAATGTGCTCAACGGCGGCGCGCACGCCGACAACAACGTGGACCTTCAGGAGTTCATGATCATGCCCATCGGCGCGTCGACCTTTGCCGAGGGCCTGCGCATGTGCTCCGAGATCTACCACACGCTCAAGGGCGTCCTGAAGGACCTGGGGCTGTCCACGGGCGTCGGCGACGAGGGCGGGTTCGCCCCGAACCTCAAGAGCAACGAGGAGGCCCTGAAGGTCATCTCGACCGCGGTCGAGAAGGCGGGCTACGAGCTCGGCGAGCAGATCGTCTTCGCGCTCGATCCCGCGTCCACCGAGTTCTATGACGCGGAGCGCGGCGTGTACGTGCTGGCCGGAGAAGGCCGCGAGCTGACCTCGGCCGAGATGGTCGACTACTATGCCGACCTCGCCGAGCGCTACCCGATCATCTCGATCGAGGACGGCATGTCCGAAGAGGACTGGGACGGCTGGAAGCTGCTCACCGACCGGCTCGGCGAGGACGTGCAGCTGGTGGGCGACGACCTGTTCGTCACGAACCCCGAGCGCCTTGGCCGCGGCATCGAGCTCGGCGTCGCGAACTCCATCCTCATCAAACTCAACCAGATCGGGACGCTCACGGAAACGCTCAACTGCATCGAGATGGCGAAGCGCGCGGGCTACACCTGCGTGATCTCGCATCGCAGCGGTGAGACCGAGGACACGACGATCGCGGACATCGCGGTGGCGGTGAACGCCGGACAGATCAAGACCGGTGCCCCTGCCCGCAGCGACCGCGTGGCGAAGTACAACGCACTCCTGCGCATCGAGGAGGAGCTCGGCGACAGCGCCGACTACCCTGGCGCGCGGGCGTTCTACAACATCAGCAGGTAGGACGGGGCTTGAGGCGCGCGTCCGCCTTTGTCGGCGGCGCGCGCCCGCCTCGTGTTACGGAAGGGGCCGGTGGGGGATGCGTCGCACCAAGATCGTCGCGACCATAGGGCCGGCATGCGACGCGCCCGGCGTCCTGCGCGAGGTGCTGGCCGCCGGCGTCGATGTCGCCCGGCTCAACGCATCGCACGGGAGCCGCGAGGATCTTGCCCGCCGCCTGGAGGCGGTGCGGAGGGAGGCCGAGTCCCTGGGGCGGGTCGTCGGCATCATGCTGGACCTCCCCGGTCCCAAGCTGCGCGTGGGCGACATGGCGGAGGGCACGGTGCTCGCCGCCGGCGCCCGTTTCCGACTGGACGCTACGCAGTGCACCGGCGACGCCTCCCACGCGTGTGTCAACTACGCGGGCCTCGCCGCCGACGTCTCGCCGGGCGACCGCATCCTGCTCGACGACGGCGCGATCGAGCTGTCCGTGGAGAGCTCGGGCGACGGGGAGGTCGTGACGCGCGTGGAGCGCGGTGGAGCACTCACGTCGCACAAGGGGGTCAACGTGCCGGGCGTGCGTCTGACGGTGGACGGCGTCACCGCCAACGACCTCGAGCTGCTGGCGTGGGGCCTGGGTGCCGGCGTCGATCTGATCGCGCAGTCGTTCGTCCGCAGCGCCGACGACGTTGCGAGGCTCCGAGCCGCCATGGGGAGCGCCCAGGTGCCGATCGTCGCTAAGATCGAGAAGTACGAGGCGCTCGCCGACCTCGACGGGATCATCGCGGCGGCCGACGCCGTCATGGTGGCGCGCGGGGACCTGGCCGTGGAGACATCGGCCGAGTCTGTGCCGCCGGCGCAACGCCGGATCGTCTCCGAGTGCCGCGACGCGGGCAAGCCGGTGATCGTGGCGACACAGATGTTGGAGTCGATGGTGTCCTCGCCGAGGCCCACGCGCGCCGAGGCCTCTGACGTCGCGACCGCCGTGTTCGAAGGCGCCGACGCGGTCATGCTGTCCGAGGAGACAGCGATCGGCGCTTACCCGGCGGCCGCGGTCGCCACGATGGATCGGGTGTGCCGCGCGGCAGAGGAGTCCGGCGGGCCCGCCATCGGCGTGACCGACGGTTCGACCTCCGTCTCGCCCGTGGCAGCCGCCGCATTCGACCTCGCGCGCGACACGTGTGCGACCGTGATCGTGACGGCCACGCAGAGCGGCGCGACCGCGCGGGCCGTTGCGCGCCTGAGGCCGCCGCAGACGATCGTGGGACTTGCCCCTTCGGCGCGGGTCGCGCGGGCACTAGCTCTGGTGTGGGGCGTCGTGCCCGTCGCCGGTGTGATCCCGTCCACGATCGAGGCGACGACCGCTGAGGCCTTGGAGTCGGTCGCCTCACTCGGGGTAGCGCACGCCGGTGAGAGGGTCGTCCTGACCGCCGGCACCACGGCCGGCGTCACGGGTTCAAGCGACCTCGTGAGGGTTCTCACCCTCTGAGCGGCCCACCTGCGGGTGGAGCGGCGGTCGCGCGGATCCTCGCAGTTGAACAGCGGTGTTTCCCCTCAGCCTCGGGTTCAGGTCTATGGTTTTGACACGTGGTGCTATCATGGTCGGGACGCGTATGAACACGCGTCGGCTCGCAGGCCTTCTCACGTAGAGACACCGGCACATGGCACGCACCACATCGACGCAGCGCGGGGCCTCGCGACGCAGCACCAAGACCGCTTCGAGCGGCCGGGGTGCGCGCGCCGTGGCGCCTTCCCGTTCGCGGAAGCCGGCTGCCGGCCGAAGCCGCCCGAAGGCCGCACGGGTCGCGATCCCACGACCGGCAGGCCCGTGGGTGCCGGTGACGATCATCGCTCTGATCGCCGTCCTCGCGTGGTCGCTGTATCCCGCGCTGCGCCTGCAGTACCAGGCCAGCCGCCGTATGGCGGGGCTCGAGCAGCAGTACGACTCGCTCAAGAAGCGCAACGACTCGTTGCGCACCCAAGTCGCTGAACTCAAGACCCCGCAGGGGGTCGAGAAGGCCGCGCGCGAGGACCTCGGTTACGCGAAGACCGGCGAGCACGTGTACGTCGTGGTGCCCTCCGGCCAGTCCACATCGACGAAGACCGGCGACCTGTCCGCTGCGTCCGCCGTCGACACCGCCTCTCCCTCGTTGCTCCAGATGGTGCTCGACGCACTCTTCGGCGTCGCCCAGCCCACCTCCACCGTTGAGCCCTGACGACGCTGACGTCGTCGCGTCCCAGCTCGGCAGGTCGCCGCGCGGGCGGTGGCGTGTGGCCCGGCGCTGTGAGGCGGGCGCTCCTCTCGCCATAGCCGTGGCGCCCGCACTCGAGGACGGCGCGCCGTTCCCCACGACGTTCTGGCTCACGTGTCCGCGGCTCGTCGACGCGGTGCATGACCTGGAGTCGGCCGGTGTCGGCCGGATGCTCGCCGAGCGCATCCTCGCCGACCCTGCGCTCGCAGCACAGGTGGCCGCCGCGGACTCCGCCTACCGCGCCGCACGCGCCAACGAGGGGGAAGGGGCCGACCCGTGCGCCGGCGTCGGCGTGGCGGGGCAGCGCGACCCGCTGGCGGTGAAGTGCCTGCATGCGCGGCTCGCTGCGTTCCTCTGCGGCATTCCCGATCCGATCGGCGCCGATGTTCGGGAGCGACTCGCCGACATCACCGGAGGCTGCGCGGAACCGGCGTGCCTGCGCGTGTCGGCCTCTGCTGCTAGCATCGGGTCCATGGAAGCAGAGAACACAGGTGTCCGGGAAGACGAGCGCCCCGCAGCATCGCGGCCCTTGCGCCGCATCGCCGCGATCGACATCGGCACCGTGACGACGCGCCTTCTCGTGGCAGACACCGATGGGACCATGGTGCGCGAGGTGCTCCGGCGCACCACGGTCACGCACCTCGGCGAGGGCCTGCACGCGAGCGGCGAACTGTCCCCTGCGGGGATCGCACGCGTTGTGGCCGCGGTCGAGGGGTTCGCCGCGGACGCGGCGGCGAATGGGGCCCAGGCGACGATCGCCGTCGCGACGTCCGCCGCTCGCGACGCGAACAACGGGCCCGAGTTCCTGGACGCCGTCGAGTCCGCCGGCGTACGCCCACAGATCATCCCGGGTGCGGTCGAGGCGCGTCTCTCGTTCGCGGGCGCCACATACGGCATCTCCGGCGATGGGATACTGATCGCCGACCTCGGCGGGGGATCGACGGAACTCGTTTTCGGGTCTGCCGGTGACGAGGCCGCAGGAAGCCCGGTGCGGATCAAGGCGGCCCGTTCAGTCGATGTCGGGTCTCGTCGGGTGCTCGACATGTTCCTTCACACCGACCCACCCACCGCCGAGGAGCTCGCTCTTGCGGGGACATGGGTCGCGCAGCAGATGGAGCCGTACTTCGCAGCACTCCAGGAGCGCCCGCGGGAGCTCATCACGCTCGCGGGGACCGGGACGACGCTCTCGGCGGTGAAGCAATCGCTCGTTGTCTACGATCCCGAGAAAGTTCACGGTTCCCATCTGTCGGGCGCGGACGTCGCGGACCTTCTCGCTGACTTCGCGGCGATGGACGTGGAGGCCAGACGCCGGGTGGTCGGCATGGATCCGGCCCGCGCGGACGTCATCGTCGCGGGCGCCCTCATCCTGCAGACGATCATGGCGCTCGCGGGACTGGATGGGACGACCGTGAGCGAGCACGACATCCTCTACGGACTGGTGCTTGCAGGACCAGAGGGACTGGACTGACCCGGGGCCCCCTACCCCAACTGGCAGAGGGAGCCGGCTTAAACCCGGCCAAGTCTGGGTTCGAATCCCAGGGGGGCCACCATCAGTCTCTTGTGCCGGCGGCAGCGATCCATCCATTCATGTACGCTTATCGAGCAGCCGCGAGGGGCACGAGAATCCGTAGGCCCCGCGGCGACCGGCCGAACACGGAAGGACATCGGTGGCAGTGAAGCCCGTACGGCTCACGCAGCTCTCGTCGAAGGCGGGTTGAGCCGCCAAGTACGGTCCGTCGGACCTGAAGGCGATCCTCGATACGCTCGTTCCCGGTGACTCGGACGACCTCATGGTCGGGTTCGAGACGTCCGACGACGCCGCCGTCTACCGGCTCGACGCGGACACGGCCCTGCTGCTGACCGTCGACTTCTTCACTCCGATCGTCGATGACCCCTATGACTTCGGCAGGATCACCGCCGCCAACGCGCTGTCCGATGTGTATGCGATGGGCGGGCGGCCCCTCACAGCCATGAACATGGTGGCGTTCCCGTGTTCGCTCGGCCCGGAGGTGGTCGCGGAGGTCCTACGCGGCGGCGGGGACGTGTGCCGCGAGGCCGGAGCGATCGTCGTCGGGGGCCACACGATCGACGACAAGGAGCCGAAGTTCGGGCTCTCCGTGCTCGGCGTGGTTCACCCGGACAAGGTCGTGCGCAACATCGGCGCCAAGCCGGGCGACGTGCTCGTGCTCACCAAGCCGCTCGGCACCGGGATCATCGGGACCGCGCTCAAGCAGGGCCTCGAGGACGAACTCAGCGCGCGGGGCGCCATCGAGTCGATGGCCAAACTCAACCGCGCCGCATGCGAGGCGATGCAGGTCGTGGGCGTGCATGCCGCGACCGACGTGACCGGGTTCGGCATCGCCGGGCACCTCCACGAGATGCTCGAGGGCAGCGGCTGCGCGGGCGAGATCGTTTTCGACGACCTGCCGTTGCTCGATGGCGTCATGCAGTACGCGGTCCAAGGCGTGGTCCCGGGCAGAACGGCTGACGTCATCGCGTACGCCTCCGACTTCACACAATGGCGCGGGCATCCGGCGCCTTTGGACGACGACGCCCCGGTGGAGGATCTGGCTCCTTGGCGCGTGCTCTGTGACCCGCAGACCTCCGGCGGCCTCCTCATGGCGGTCGCTCCCGCGGACGCGGGCAGGCTTCTTGTGGAGCTCGAGGCGCGCGGCGTGATGCACGCGGCGATCGGGCACGCGGTGGCGGGTCCTGCGGGGCTGGTGCGCGTCCGCTAGCGGCTCGGCCACGCGAACGCCGACGCCTCGCAGGCGCCGGCCCATCCAGAAGAGAGGGACGATGATGGCGAAGACGTTCTGGTTCACGACCGAGATCCTGGGTGCCGGGGACGAGGACCTCGGCCGCCTACTGATGAAGAACTTCATCTACTCGCTCGCGCGCGGCGACCAGGCCCCGGCCCGCCTGATGTTCATGAACGGCGGAGTGCGGCTCACCTGCACGGGGTCTCCGGTGCTCGACGACCTTCGGGCGATGCACGAGGCGGGCGTGATCGTTAAGTCCTGTGGCACGTGCCTCGACTTCCTGGGCCTCAAAGAAGAACTCGCCGTGGGCGAGATCGGCGACATGGCGGGATCCGCCGGCGTACTCGCAGGAGACGCGGACGTCGTCACCGTCGCCTGAGCATGCCCTCCCCACAGGCCCGCACGGCCGCCCGGCTCAGGTAGAATCCATGACCATGGACACACAGAAGCTTCTTCGCGCTCTGCCTAAGACCGACGAACTGCTTCGGCGCGACGATCTCTCCGCGTTGGCGGTGACCGTGCCGCGCGCGGTGGTCACCGATGCGGTCCGTGACGCCGTCGACTCCGTTCGGGAGGCGATACTCTCAGGCGAGGCCCCCGCCTTCGACGCGGACTCGATCGCGAACGATGCGATCGCACGGGCAACCGATCGCATGCTGCCCTCCCTGCGGCCGGTCATCAACGCCACAGGGATCATCGTCCACACCAACCTCGGTCGTTCCCGTCTCTCTGAGGACGCCCTGCGCGCGGTCGTTGAGGTCGCGGGCAACTACTCGACGCTCGAATATGACGTCGCGACGGGGGAGCGGGGAAGTCGGCACGCGCACGTCGAGCGGCTGATCTGCGAACTCACGGGCGCGGAAGCCGCGATGGCGGTCAACAACAACGCCGCAGCCGTGTTGCTGGCGATCGCCGGGCTCGCGGCGCGCAAGGAAGCGATCGTGAGCCGCGGCCAGCAGGTGGAGATCGGCGGCAGCTTCCGCATCCCGGACGTCATGCGCCAGTCCGGCGCCAAGATGGTCGAGGTCGGGGCCACCAACAAGACCCACCTCGCCGACTACGAGAACGCGATCACCCCGAAGACCGGGTTGCTGCTCAAGGTCCACTCGAGCAACTTCCGGGTGGTTGGATTCACGGAGACGGTCTCACTCGAAGACCTTGTCGCGCTCGGCGCCAAGCATGCGGTGCCGGTCTATGAGGACCAGGGATCGGGCGTACTCATCGATCTGGCCCCATACGGTCTTCCCGACGAGCCCACCGTTCGCTCCTCGATCGAGGCCGGCGTCGACGTGGTGTCCGTTTCCGGCGACAAACTGCTGGGCGGTCCGCAGGCGGGCATCCTCGCCGGCAAGAAGGCGGTCATCGATCGCCTGAAGAAGCACCCTCTGGCGCGCGCCCTGCGCCTGGACAAGATGACGCTCGCCGCCCTGGAGGCCACGCTCCGCTTGTACCTCGACCCGGCGCGTGCGCTGCGCGAGATCCCGACGCTGCGCATGCTGACCGAGACGCCCGAGTGCGTGGCGACCCGCGCGCTGAAGCTGGTCGACGACATCATCGCCGCCACCGGCGACGCGATGTGGGTGGCCGCGATGCCTGACGTTTCCCGGGCCGGCGGAGGCGCCTTGCCTCTGGCGGACATCCCCACCACGATCGTCACCATGTCGCCGCGCACGATGAGCGCGAACGATCTGGAGTCCGCACTCAGGCTCGGCAACCCCACGATCGTCGCGCGTATCCGCGACGGGCGCGTCGTGCTCGACCCGCGGACGCTCGCGCCGCATGAGGCGGACCTCGTGGTCGCACGCCTCGCCGAGATCGCCTCGGGCGAGTAGAAGCGCCGATGCCCTCGCTGGTCCTCGGCACCGCCGGCCACATCGATCACGGCAAGTCCGCGCTCGTGAAAGCGCTGACCGGCACCGACCCCGATCGCCTCCCGGAGGAGAAGGAGCGCGGGGTCACGATCGAGCTCGGCTTCGCCCAGCTCGCCCTGCCCTCCGGCGCCACGATGGGCGTCGTCGACGTTCCCGGGCACGAGCGCTTCGTCCGCCAGATGGTGGCGGGCGCGACCGGGATCGACGTCGTCCTGCTCGTCGTCGCGGCTGACGACGGGGTCATGCCCCAGACACGCGAGCACCTCGCGATCATCGACCTTCTGGGCATCCCGAAGGGCGTCGTCGCCATCACGAAGTCCGATCTGGCGGACCCCGAGTGGATCCAACTGGTCGCGGACGACGTGCGGCGCCTCCTGGCCGGCACGAGCATCGAGGGGGCGCCGATCGTAGCGGTGTCCGCTCGGACAGGCGCGGGCCTCGACGAATTGCGCGCCGCGATCGACGAGGTCGCCACCGAGGCATCACCGCGGCACGCCGAGTTGCCGATGCGCCTCCCGGTCGACCGTGTGTTCACGATCGCGGGCGCCGGCACCGTGGTCACCGGCACGATGTGGTCGGGCACGGTGAAGCGCGAAGACGCGGTCGAGGTGCTCCCGTCCGGGCGCGCGGGCCGCGTCCGGGGCGTGCAGGTGCATTCCACCGCGGTCGACTCCGCCAGCGCCGGGCAGCGGGTCGCCATCAACGTCGCGGGCCTGGACAAGGACGAGATCTCGCGCGGCGACATCCTCGCAGCTCCGGGCAGTCTGCAGGTCACGGACCGCTTCGATGCGCTTTTCGCCTACCTTCCCGGGAACGAGAAGCCTTTTGAGAGCGGCGCGCGGGTGCACGTGCACCACGGTACCCGCGAGGTCCTCGGCCGCGTGCTGTTCATGGACGGCGTCGACGCGCTCGAACCGGGAGGGCG